>JBHHZX010000088.1:0-11764 GCA_046758265.1 Phycisphaerae bacterium | reverse complement strand
CGAGCCTGAAACGGCCCCACCGCCTGTGAATACTTCATGAGCGGCGTTTCGCCCGCGAGCGCCTATCGCGTGCTGCGCGCGGCGAAGCTGGTGTGCCGCTGCTCGTCGGGCCGCGCGGGCCGCGCCGCGCCTCTGATTCGGCTTTATTTATGGTCATGGCGCGTCGCGGCCATGTGCGTGTCCGCGCGCGAAGCTCGTACAGTAGGCTTTCGAGCAGGAACTGGTTACGCCGGATCGCGCGAGCTTGCAGACCAAACAATGCCAGGACAACCGACAGTCCAAGAAAGAATCCGCCCGTCAGCATGAATGCTTTGATAAACGTGCCTTTCGTAAACCAGGTAAGCGATCCCAGAACGCTGAGCAATACGGCCAATGCCAGGCTGAGCAGCGCTGCGACCCCGAAGAGGTGGTGGGGGCGGTGGTTGAGGAGCGTCCCGAGCATGATCCGCAGCGTGCGCCAGCCGTAACTGACGACGTTGGGCGCGATCCGCGATTTGCCGTACGAACGGACGCCCTGAACCGGCAGCGGGACCTCCTCCACGCGCAGCCCTTTGAACGTCACTTCCATGATCGCCTCGTGCGTGTGCGTGAATCGCCCCATCAGGTTCAGCGTAATCAGACACTCGCGGTTGTACGCGCGATATCCACACGACACGTCGAAGAAGCGCTGCCGCGTCAGCGAGGAAACCAACGACGCGACCCAAGCGTTGCCCAGCACCCTGATCCGCGGCATCCGCGGCGTCGGCTCTGAATCGATAAACCGGGAACAGGTGGTCATATCCGCCTTGCCGGCCAGGATCGGGCCAATCAGATCGGGGATCTGCCGGGCGTCAAACTGGCCGTCGCCGTCCACCGTTACCATGATGTCGGCGTCGTGCTCCAGGGCCTCGCGCACGCCTGTCTGAAAAGCCCAGCCCAGGCCCCGGTTGCGGCCATGCGAGACGACAGGCGCGCCCGCCGCGCGCGCCAGCTCGGCCGTCCGGTCGGTGAACCCGTCGTCGATGAGGGTGACAGCGATTTCGTCGACGCCCTCGATCTCGCCGGGCACACCGCGGACGACCGCCTCGATGGTGGGTTCTTCGTTGAGGGCAAAGATAACGACCTGTAACCGCACGAGGGTTAACCCGATGAATTGGAGGAACCGGGCTCGAATTCGTTCGTTGCCTGCGTCGCGCTAGCTGTGTACCGGTTCCAATCGGCGCTGTCAACATCGGCCCCCACAGGGGCCTGTAGCTCAGAACCGGACGACGGGTTGCCCAAGCGCCAGGGCGACAACGCTCCAGTTGGTCGGCTCCTCACGCCAGCGAAACGCGCGTGGCCATCTTGGGCAGACCGGCGGCGCGTTATCCGGACAGGTAGCACTGCAAGTCCAGTCTCAAGACGCGACGACGATCTATGGCGCGTGGCGGATGGTCGGATCAGAGGATCGACCCGCCCGGCTCACCGCTCGGGCCGATGTATGAGCTGGTTGTTCTTGCCGATCTCGGAGTATCGGAGCTCCATACCTTTCGGGTAGGTCACCTCGTTATTCTTGCCGACGATTTCGACCTTTCGGATGACGGCCCCGTCCTCGACGATGACCTGGTTGTTTTTGCCGATGATGGACAGCTTGGGCACCTCCGAGCCGGTCAAGAGAACCACCTCGTGGTCGCTGCCGGTGATGCCCACCGTTCCGTGGTAGATTTGCTCATGTTTACCCGCTTTGCCACTGATCGCGTTTTGCGCACAGCCTACCAGGCACGCCAGCAGCAACCCGGTTGAAAGCCACGTAGACGTTCGTTTTGCCATCGCTGCACCTCCCGAGAAACAATGGTACGGGCACGCGCTCCAGCCACCGGGCGGATGCGAGCATGCTCCGGTCGCACTACGGTACCATGGTCACGCGTGTGTGACCATGTCCGAGGTCCGTCGGCGGCACAGCCACCAGCTTTGGCCCCTACGGGCCTGCCCCGCCGAAGATGTAGGCCGGAGCCCGAAACTCGAAACGTAGTTCTGATGGGCGCCTCAGGTGATGACCTCGATGCCCTGACCCTCAAGCACCTCGCCAATGACCCACAGCGACTCTTCGGCCTCGGCGAAACCGGCTTTCAACTGGTCCAGCCGATCCGGCCGAACTGCCGCGAGCAGGCCGCCGGAGGTCTCCGGCGTGTAAAGCAACTGCCGCGTCTCTTCAGCGACGCCCGGAGTGAAGCGCACGTGCTCGCGATAGCCGGCCTGGTTACGCGTGGTGCCGGCGGGGAACAGCCACAGGTCCGCGTATTGCTCGGCGCCGGGCAGAAAGGGGATCTGATCGGCGTGGATACGTAGTTGTACGCCGCTTTGCTCGGCCATCTCGCTGGCGTGCCCGAGTAGTGCGAAGCCCGTCACGTCCGTGCACGCATGCGCAGCGGCAGCCTGTAGCAATTCTGCGGCGGTGCGGTTCAGCTTGAGCATCGATGCGACCGCCGCTTCGAAGTGCGCCGGCTGGGTCTGATCCGCTTTGAACGCGGTGGTGATGATTCCGACGCCCAGCGGTTTGGTCAACACCAACGCGTCACCGCGCGTGGCGCCGGCCCGTGCTCACAGCAACAGGAGCAGAATCTCAATCTGGGCCACAGCAATCAACGGTCCTGCCTCGGCGGGCAAAAGAATCTCCGCCGCAACGAGGGCGCTTACCTCATTGATGAAGGCCTGCAACTGATTAATCGCGGCAGTGGCATTATCGCCGTCGAGTTGCTGGATCGCCGCCTGGAGCTTCGCGAGCAGCGAATTGCCCTGGCCGTTGTTAAGGGCCCCCAAACCAACTAGGCCCTGGACTTCACCGATCAGCCATTCGATCAGCTCCTCCGTGCTGTTAACGCCCTCGTAGCGGGCCAGAGCGAAGTCATTGCCGGTCCCGGCGGGAGGACTGCCAGTCCAGGTTTCTCCAGCCGCGACGATCTTGCCATCGGCCTGGAGAGCGACGGCATAAGCTCTGTCAAAGTTGAGCATACCGAAGTCGGTGGTGACCAGTCCCGCAGTGCCGAAGTCGCTGTCCAGGCTGCCGTCGCTGTTGTATCGAGCCAGGCCGAAGTCCCAGCGGGTGGAGCCGCTATAGCTTTCTCCCACCACTATGATCTTGCCATTGGCCTGCAGCATGAGGTCCCAGGCGTAGTCATCGCTGTACCCGAAGTGAGTGGTGACCAGACCGCTGGCGCCAAAGCCGCTGTCCAGCGTCCCGTCGCTGTTGTATCGAGCCAGGGCGAAGTCGCGACCGGTGCCGCTCTGGATGGAGTTTCCTGCCGCCACGATCTTGCCATCGGCTTGGATGGCGATGGCGTAGGCTGCGTCAGTGTTGGACCCGAAGTGCGTGCTGACCAGGCCCCCGCTGCCAAAATCGCCGTCCAGGCTCCCATCGGGCTTGTAGCGGGCGAGGAGGAAGTCCCAATATGTGTATGTGGGATAACCCCTATAGGTATATCCCGCGACCACGATGTCGCCGTTGGTCTGGATGGCGATGGCCCGAGCGGCGTCAGTGCTGAACCCGAAGTGGGTGGTGACCAGCCCGTTGGTGCCGAAAGTGGTGTCCAGGCTGCCATCGGTGTTATAGCGGGCCAGGGCAGAGTCCCAATAGGTGGGGTAGCCGCCACGTCTCTGTCCGGCCGCCACGATCTTGCCGTCGGCCTGAATCGCGAGGGCGTAGGCATACTCAAATCTTGACCCGAAGTGGGTGGTGACCAGCCCGTTGGTACCGAAGCTGGTGTCCAGGGTACCATCGGTGTCATAGCGGGCCAGGGCAAAGTCCCACCCGGTGGAGTAGCCGCTGTACCTATATCCGGCCACCACGATCTTGCCATCGACCTGGATGGCCACGGCCCGTGCATAATCATTGCCGCCGGCGAAGTCGGTGCTGACTGTGCCCTCGGTACCAAAGCTGACGTCCAGAGTTCCGTCGTGGTTGTAGCGGGCCAGAGCGAAATCGAAGTACGTAGGGTACCCGGTAGAGGATTGTCCGGCGACCACGATCTTGCCATCGGCCTGGACGGCGATGAGGTCGCGGGCAAAGTCGTGCTTGGAACCCAAAAAGTCAGTCGTGATCAAGCCGCCCTCGCCGAAGCTGCTGTCGGGGCTCCCGTCGCTGTTGTAGCGGACCAAGGCGAAGTCATTGCCGCTGGGAACGCCACTGTCGGTCCTTCCGGCTACGGCAATCCTGCCGTCGGCGTCGATGGCGAGGTCCCAGGCGTAGTCATCGCTCGGCGAAACCTCGGTCGTGACCGTGCCGCTTGTGCCGAAGGTCGTATCGAGGCTGCCGTCGTCGCTGTTGTAGCGGGCCAGCGCGAAGTCATAGCGCGTGAAGTAGCCGGTATAGGCTCGGCCGGCTACCACGATTTGCCCGTCACCCTGGATGGCGACTGCATAGGCAACGTCAGTGCTCGAGGCGAAGTCGGTTGTCAACAGTCCGCCCGTACCGAAAGTTGTGTCGAGACTGCCATCGCTGTGGTGGTAGCGAGCCAGAGCAAAGTTGTAGCCGAGGCTATAGGTCACCCCAGCCGCCACGATCGCGCCGTCAGCTTGGATGGTGACTGCATAGGCCGTGTCCCAGTTCAACGCGAAGTCGGTGCTGACCAGTCCTGCGGTACCGAAGTCGTTGTCCAAGCTGCCGTCGGTGTTGTAGCGGGCCAGGGCAAAGTCGCGGGAGGTGGGGTAGCCGTTATCCGTATAGCCCGCCAGCACGATCTTGTCATCGGCTTGGATAGCCATGGCATAGGCATACTCGTACCTGTAGCCGAAGTGGGTGATGACCTTGCCGTCGGCGCCAAACGTCGTGTCCAGGCTGCCGTCGGTGTTGTAGCGGGCCACGGCAAAGTCGTAGTAGGTGGGGTAACCCTGATAGGTGTATCCCGCCGCCACGATTTTACCATCGGTTTGGATGGCCACGGCATAGGCATAGTCGCTGCTCCACCCGAAGTGGGTGGTGACCAGACCGCCGCTGCCAAACGTGTCGTCGAGGTTGCCGTAGGTGTCATAGCGGGCCAGGGCGAAGTCCTGGCGGGTGGCGCCCCCATATGCCTCCCCCGCCACCACGATCTTGCCGTCGGCCTGGATGGCGATCGCGTAGGCAAGGTCACTGCGCAAAGCAAAGTCGGTCGTGACGGTGCCGTCGGTACCGAAGGTGTCATCCAGGCTCCCGCCGGGGTTATAGCGGGCCAGGGCGAAGTCATAGCCGCCGAAGGTCTGAGTACTTCCGGCCACGACCAGCTTGCCATCGTCTTGGACGGCGACGACGGCCCGCGCCTCGTCCGGGTTTGAGCCCGGGATGTCGGTGGTGACCAGGCCGTCGGTGCCAAAGGTCACATCAAGATCGCCTGCGTCCGCCCAACACATGCGCGGCGCCAGACAGAACAAACAGAACAAGACGATGCTGATAATTGTTTTTGAGTAATTGAACATGGTTTGATCCTCCACTGGCTCAGGACACTCGCCGGTCTCTGAGCAAACCGATTTCGAGACCCTCTCCCTCTCTGGAGGGAGAGGCGATTTCAAGGCGCCCTCTAGAAACAGATCATCGAGTCGCTGGTTTCGACGCTGGCGGCCGGGTCGTACACGGCCACATCATGCGTCACGTCGGTCACCGTGAACACGACGTTACAGAAATCCCCGACGCGGCAGGCGCCGTTCTTCTGGATCACTGCCAAACCGTTACAGTCCGTAACGGCCGAGTCCGACTGGCCGTTGAAATTGCAGCCGGTCCAATCGCCGATGACCGTCGCCCCCTCGACCGGCACGCCGTTTTCGTCGAGGATCGTCACCAGGGCGACGCCGTCGCGCCTGGCCGCGCGTTGGGGTATCTGGATAAAGATGTCATCAACGTGCATAAAGAGTCCGAGTGCCTCTCCGGGCATGGCACTGGCCACATTGGAAACCCCCGACACGTTGCCGGCCTCATCTTCGGCCTTCAGGGCGACGTAATAGGTCACGCCCAGTTCCAGGCTGCTGATGCAGAATCTTTCTGTCCAACCACACGGCCCCGGGCCCGACAGAAGGAACGGCAGGGGTTCCCACAAGGCCGGCGTGGCATCGGCGAACCAAGCCTCCGCATCGCCGCTGTAGGGCGGATCAGCGGGGCTGCCGGTCGAGTAGCGCATGTCGTAGTCGCTGGCTCGGCCTGCGCCGCTGCACTCCGTTCCGCCGCCGTCGTCGCCGACGGCCGTCCATGTCAGGGTGATGGCGCCGAGCGCCCCGGCTTGGGCCACCAGGTCGGTGACCGGGTCGGGTGCGACCGTGTCGCCGTCGCCGCCTTGGCCGGGCGGATTGTGGTTAGGCTTGTGGTCGGCCAAAGCTCCACCGGGAAGTCCCAGGAATGCCCAGGCCGCCAGCGCCCCGGCGCTCAACAGCAAGATGCCAAGACTTCGTTTTCTGTGCTTGTGAGACAACATCGCTTACGTCTCCTTTCTTCGAGGGGCGGATGGTCCGCACAGCGGACCATACATGCCTGTCGTTTCGGCGGGCAAAGCCCGCCCTGCGTTGCTCGGTCTGCGTTACAATGACGAGGCCATCGTTCCGGGCGCGCAGACCAGCCGCCCGGGCGAGGCCTGGCCGGTGAGTGCGTTGCGTGGCAGTTACGGCTCACCGGCCGCCTTTTCTTTCTTCTCTACCGCCGCCACGCGGCGACGGCCTTGTACTTCAATACGTGTTGCGCGGACCCCGGCGCGCCGCTAACACGGCACGGTCGCGCTGGTCGTCGTCATCTCTCACGTTCGCCACCTTCGGTCGCCTGTTCGTCGAGTCCCAATAGTTCCGCCGCCTCGCTGCGAAGGCAACGGCGAAGCTTGAACGGCCCGAAAGCGAGTGAACAACTACGGCTGCCAGCGAAAATATGGCTGATGGGCAGGCAGCGGCAATCCCTCTAAATGGAGGGGTACCCGTGAAAAGGTCACCGGTGGTGGTGGGCTGTGCTGCGGCGCGCCGGGGGCGGTGCTCGTCGTAACATACTGACCTACAAGACGTTGCGCCCCATCGGCGACGCTCGACCTCCGGGTCTCCCGGCCTGCGAAACTTTTCTCAGAATTGCAGTTTCACCCACGGAAAAACGGGTGCACTGCACGTTTGGGCCGATACGGGCTACGCGGGCCCGGCATATCTGAGCACAACGGAGATGAATCGTGGGCCGGTCACAGCGACTCCGGCTGACCGATGTGGCGCGTCTGATGCGCTTGCAGGGCGAGCTCTGCGAGCTGGTGGCGTTCTCCGACGAGTGGAAGCATCACTTGATGAGCCGGCTGATGGCGATGATCGGCGCCGACTTTTCCAACGTTGCCGAGGGCGGCAACGTGCGGCCCAAGGCGACGCCTTTCACCACTCGCGTCCTGTCGCGCGGGAACGAAGACGCACGTCGCAGTCTCTATGCGTGGCTTGAAAACGGACTGGTGCCGCACAACCCGTTGTTGGACGCGATGATGCGTGTTCCGCGGCGTGTTTTCACTTGCCGTCGCGTTGAGCTCGTTGAGGACCGGATTTGGTATCGATCAGACATCGTGCGTGACGTGTTCCGCGCCGACCGAATCGACGACAGCTTGAACGCGTGCTGCCGGTTGGACGACCGCGGCGGCGTCTTCGGCATTGGATTGCATCGGGCCTGGGGGGATCGCCCGTTCGACGAACGTGACCGGCTCATGGTGCATCTGCTGTTCGCCGAGCTGCTGCGACAGCACGCACGCAGGCTGCGCAGGCCGACAATGGAACGGCCGCTCTCCCGCCGGCAGCGCCAGGTCCTCGAGCGCCTGATGACCGGCAAAAGCGAGAAACAGATCGCGTTCGAGCTCCGCCTGGCGCGTAGCACGGTCCACGAGTACGTAACGGCCCTGCACCGACGTTTCGACGTGTGTTCTCGTGGCGAGCTGCTGGCCAAGGTCTTCACGTCTCCAGCGTCAACCGGCGTATCCAGCGTTGTGGGCGAGGGGATGGCGCCGCCTGAATCTGAAGAGCGCCGGTCATGAGCGCAAGACGTGGCGGCTTCACGCTGATCGAGCTGCTCGTTGTCGTCGCCATCATCGCGCTGCTGATCTCCATTCTCTTGCCGGCGCTGCGCGACGCGCGCCGTCAGACCCGCAGCACCGTCTGTCTGTCCAATCTCAGGAGCATCGGGCAGTCGCTCGTACAGTACGCGTTCGATGACCGGCACGAGAATGCCACGCCTCTGCACGGTTCGATGATTCGCGGCGATTCGACGAGCTGGCTCGCCAGAGCCCCCGCGGGGGTCTCGTGGGGCGGCGGAGCCGCGTCGCAGGGCTTTTACACGCCGGGAGGTGTGGTCAGGCTGGACGAAACCTGGTCGCCGAGGAACCCGGGCGCGGGTTGGGGCTACGGTGCGCGCGAACGCCCACTGACGCGCTACATGCTGCCCAATATCGACAACGCTTCTTCCGAGGCGGAGGTCTTTCGCTGTCCGTCCGATTCGGGTTTTCCCGTGTTGGACGAATCGACGCTCCCTTACCTGCCCGTCCCTTCAGAGCATTTCGAACGTCCGTTGTATGAGACGCTCGGCAACAGCTATTCAATCAATGGCTTTCACTTCGCGTTGGGCGATCGCAGATTCAGCTTCAGCGCGCTGGCGCATAGACTCGGCGAGCTGAGCGACACCAGCCGTCTGGCCTGGGGCGGCGATACCATGATCGGTCTCATGGTGGTCAGTTCCGTAGACGTCGCCGGCTGGCATGGTCAGGTGATGCGCGACAACATCGTGTATGCGGACGGTTCAGCGCGGACGACAGACATTGTACACGCAGGCGACCCCAGGTGGTCGATGAGCGGAGAGGGTCTCGTCCCGCCAATTCAGGTACCGGAAGCCGTCATTCGCGGCCCGGGATACAAAGTGGATTGCTACCCGACACCCGGCGTGAGCATCAACGGCTTCCCTGTGCCGCCGGACGCCTGGGGCTGGCCGTGGCTCAATTATCGCGAGTTGCCGGGGGACTGACCGCGCTCCCCGCTGAGCGCTGCCACCTCACTCCCCTGAGTCGGTGTACGCTTGGTCGATCGACCCACGTGTTATCTGAGCTTTCGGGTCAACTCGGTGATGCGTGCCAGGTGATAGTCGTCGTGCTCGGCTACAAAGTACATCATGTCGACGATCCGCATCGGCTGGCCGAGCCGCGGATGCGTCGCGGTCTGACCGAAGCGGTCGGGTTCCAGTTGCTCCAGGCGACGCACCAGCTTGATGCGCTCCCGGCGAAAGGCGCTCAGAATCGATTCAATCGGCTTTTCGTTGTGCCGCGCCGCGTGGGTCTGGCGGTTGGTCATGTCGGCGGGGCGCAGCGCCTGCGCGCCGTGATCGTAATCATCGAGCCGGCCGAGCCACAACTCCTCGACGTCGAGCAGATGCCCGACGTTCTCCTGGATCGACCACGCATTGCCGTCGCGTCTGGTCATGATCTCTTTCGGTACTGCGCGGACCAACTCCTCGACCCGTGCGGGAGTTCCTCGGATACGCTCCAGGATCTCGTGGTAAAGTCCAACGGGGAATCCGAAGTCGAACGTCCGCTCTGTCCAGGGGATCCGATCGGCCATTTCGATGCTCCAAAGAAACTGTCCGCAGGCTGCGCGGCGCGAAGCACCCTGCGGCTCAAGCCCGCCGACGGTTGAAGCCCGGGCGCGGACCATTGCTAAGCAGCTTCTACTTGCGCCGGCTGGTTCCGCTAATCTTCATAGTTTTCTTCAGGCCCCAACTGTCCCACTCCGACTGAAAGCGCCTCGACCGGGGACAGCGGTCAGCGCGGAGGAACGGACTCGAACAAGGTGGGCCCGGCGGCGGCCGCCCGTGCAGAATCGACGCGTACGACCTTCGGGGGCGTCAGCAACCTGTCGGTCGCGGCGCGCCCCATCCGCATCAGTGCGCTCGGATAGAACGCGAAGACCAGCAGCAGGAATCCGCAGAGCATCGCCCCCATCATGGGAGCTTCGCGTGGGGAGGGCTCGGCGGGCTGATCGCTTTCGTAGAGCAAGACCGCCGCGATCACGCGCAGGTAATACGCAGCCGCCAGGGCCGAATTCAGCACCGCGATGATCACCAGAGCGATGATCCAGCTCCGATGAGCGGCGGGCGCGTGCTCGGCGGCGGCCAGCGCGCTGCCGAAGAGGCTGAGCTTGCCCCAGAAGCCGGGCGTGGGCGGCAGTCCCATCAACGTAAACATCGCCAGCGCCATCAGGAGCGCCACGCTGGGGTAATATCGCAGCAGCCCCGCCACGTCGCGCAGCGTCTCACACGGTTGCCCGCGCACACGCAGCAGACCCAAGAGCGCGAACGCGCCTAGATTGGCGATGCCATAGATCACCACGTAATAGAGCACGGCAGCGCTGCCGTCGCTCATGATACTCTCGATACGTTCGCCGGTGACCGGACCGGCCAAGACGCCGACCAGCATGTATCCCGAATGCGCCACGCCCGAATAAGCCAGCAGGCGCTTGATGTTCGTTTGACGTAAGGCGAGCACGTTGCCGACCGTCATGCTGAGAGCCGCGACGAGCCACAGAGTCCAGAACAACGCACCCTCGGTCGTCGCCCAGCCCGTCAGGCTAACGATCTTGAAGATGGCGATGAGACCCGCGAGCTTCGGCACAAAGCCCAGCAGACCCGCCACCGGGCTCGCCGCACCCTGGTACACGTCGGCGACGTAGAAGTGCAGCGGAACCGCGGCAATCTTGAACAACAGCCCCACCACCGACAGCAACAAGCCAATCGTTGCCAGGCCGTGCTGCGGCGTGCCGGGATCCTTCAACGCCGCGGCAATCCGGTCCACAGCGACGGCATCCAGCGTGGCGGACCCAATCACGCCGTAGAGGTAGCTGAAGCCGAACGCCGTGATCGCGGCTGCCAGCGCGCCCAGATAGAAGTACTTGGTGCCGCCTTCCAGCGCGCGGGGGCTGCGGCGGCTAAGCGTAACCATGATGTAGGTGGGAATGCTGACCAGCTCCAGGGCCAGAAAGAGCACGACCAAGTCGATCGCCGGGCCCACCAGCATCAACCCGACGAACGAGAAGAGCATCATCGAGAAGAACTCGCCGCGCTCAGCGTCCGCCGGCTGCACCCAGCTTACCAGTGCGATCAACACGCCGACAATCAGCGCGCCGATCCGGACGAAGCCGGCCAGGTTGTCAAAGGCCAGCCCGCCGCTGGCCACCTCCGCCGACGGCATCCACCAGGCCTGACCGTAGCGCACGAGCAGGACCGCCAGCACGATCCCGACGAGCGTGACCCAGGGGGCCGTGCGGCGCACCGATTCGCGGCCGGCCTGAGCCACCAACAGCACGGCGCAACCGGCGGTTACCAGAACGAATTCCGGCAGCAGCGCCGTGAACGAAATGGCGGAAGCCGCGGCCAGCACCGTCAAGGACCTCCCGCCGCACCGGCGGCCAGCGGAGTGGGAACGTGGGAAGGGGGGAACGTCGGAAGGTGGAAACGTGGGAACGTGGGAACGTCAACGGGGCTGGCGGCACACGCGGTTGTCACACCGACCAGCCCGTTCCCACTTTCCCACCTTCCCACGTTCTCACCGTGCGAATCCGCAATGGCTGCTTCGGCGTTCGTGCCGGTCGCAGCGGCGATGCGGGTCATGACCTGCGTCTCCAGCGCCGGGTCGAGCGTGTCAGTAATCAGCCGCGGGGCAACGCCGAGCACTACCACCGCCGCCGCTAGCGGCGCCAGGATCGCGATTTCACGTCGTGTCAGGTCGGGCCTGAGGCCGGTGGAGAGGTCGGGAGCGCCGGCGGGTTCTTTCACCGGGCCGAAGAGGATTCTTCCGGCCATGTA
>JBHHZX010000087.1:0-11883 GCA_046758265.1 Phycisphaerae bacterium | reverse complement strand
TCGGCAAGGCCTTCCGCAACGAGATCAACCCGCGCAACTACACCTTCCGCTCGCGCGAGTTCGAGCAGATGGAGATCGAGTTCTTCTGCCGCGACGAGCAGGCGATGGACTGGTACGCCTTCTGGTGCAAGGTCCGCTACGACTGGTACGTCAACCTCGGCCTCCGCAGCGACAAGCTGCGCCTGCGCGAGCAGACGGAGGACGAGCTGGCGCACTACTCGAAAGTCTGCGCCGACATCGAGTACCTCTTCCCGTTCTCCGACGAGTTCCAGGAGCTGGAGGGCGTCGCCCACCGCGGCTGCTACGACCTCGAGCAGCACCAGAAGTTCAGCGGCCGCGACATGACGTACTTCGACGACGACCTCTGGCAGCAGGACGCCCACAAGTACAAGGACGATAAGGACGCCGCGAAGAAGGCCAAGGAGGGGATGCCGTACCGCTACCTGCCGACGGTGATCGAGCCGTCGGCCGGCGTGGACCGCACGGCGCTGGCGTTCCTGTGCGAGGCGTACGCCGAGGATGAGGCACCCAACGACAAGGGCCAGATGGAGAAGCGGGTCGTCATGCGGCTGCATCCCAAGCTGGCCCCGATCAAGGCGGCCTTCTTCCCGCTAGTCAACCGGGCGGGCATGCCGGAGATCGCCGAGAGCCTCTACCGCGATGCGAAAAAGCACATGTACGCGTTCTTCGACGTGAAAGGCGCGATCGGCCGTCGTTATCGCCGCCAAGACGAGGCCGGCACGCCGTTCTGCATCACGGTCGACGGGCAGACGCTGGAGGACGGCACGGTCACGATCCGCGACCGTGACACGCTGAAGCAGGATCGGGTCCACCGGGAGCGCGTGATCGACTGGGTGCGCGATCACCTGGCTTGATGGGGAAAGGGTTTTACGATTCAGGGGACCGAGTGGGTTAATGCTGAACCCTGAAGGCCGAACCCTGAACCCTTTTCAATCGGCTTGTCGGCACACGCTGAAGGCGCTATGCTTTCACGACGGGCTCCGTTCCGATGCCCCGCTCGAAATCGGTCCGCCAGGGACTCCAGCTCCAGGGAGAAAAACATGAGCAGGCAAGCAGCGATGGTCGGAACAGTTCTCGCGGTCATGCTCGCGGCGCTCGCGCCGCCCGCTACGGCGGAGATCACCTCGATCGCCGGGTTCGCCCAGGCGGAGGCCACGGAGTTTCGCTCCGGGGCACAGGGCGATACGGACCGCGCAACCGAGTCGTTCCCCGGCACCGCCGCCGCGTTACCGCTTCAGGTAATCGCGCAACTGGTCAGCAGTGATCCGAACGAGGAAGCGGCGGCTGCGGTTGCGGCGCAGTTCGCCGACCCGCGCGAACTGGCGCAGCCCAATCCCGAGGAGTTCGCCATCAACCTGGCGCTGAACAGTGTTTCGCCGAACGTTCGCTATCAAGCCCGGGCCATCAGTCGCGAGACCCGCGGCGTGCTCTTCTCCGCCGGTGAGTTGGGCGCGCTCTCGGAGGAAGGTGACACGGTCGATCTGACCGGCCGGCTGTTTCTCGACGGCGCCCTGACGCTGCTCGCTGTTGATCCGAATAAGGACCTGACCGGAGCCTCGGTCCTTCTGCGCGTCACCGTTGTCCAGAGCAGCGAGGGGCAGCAGGACCAAACCGTCTTCTCCGGCGCGGTTGAGCTGCGCGGTACCACCGGCGGCGACGCCACCGTCGTGGCCGAGGGCAACTTCCCGACCACCCAACTGATCCGGACCAACCTGGCGATCATTTCGCAGGACTTCGCCGCGTTTCACGTGCTGATCATCCCGAACATCACCATCGACTACTCGTACTCCGCAACCGTCGGGCAGCCGTTCACGCTGCGGGCCACGGTCGAGGTCGAGGCCGCCAACGTCGCGGACGAGTCCGGTGTCGCTGCCGTCATCGGCACGCCCACCGACACCCTTACCCAGGTCATCGGTCTGACCCAGGGTCAGCAGGTTGCCGCGAACACCGTCAAGGCACTCAGCGACGAGCGGGAGAACCCTACCGGCGAGCCGGCCTTCCCCCCAACGCAGCCGTTCTTCTTCCCGCTGTTCCCGTTTTGCGGGGCGCTCGGCTTTGAGGCGTTGATCGGGGTGGCGGCCTTGGTGGGACTCAGACGCTTCGCGAGCCCCCATAGGTATTCCCGGAAGTAGTATGTTCTTTCTCCGTTTGGCGATCACCGCCCTCCGCAGCCTCGACACGCACTTCCTGCGGTCGCTGCTGGCGACGCTGGGCGTCTTGATCGGCGTCGGCTCGGTCGTCGCCTGCATGTCAATACTCGAGGGGGCGACGAACGAGGTTTTACGGAACCTGAGCACGCTCGGCTCGAACGTGCTCTTCGTAAGCCCCGCCGTCGCCCGCATCGAAGGCCGCGCTGTGGGGCGCTCCCAGACGCTGGTGGTCGAGGACTCCCACACGCTGATGCGGGAGCTGCCGGATGACATCCAGGCGATTTCCTGCGAGGCGTTCGGACAGGCGCTCGTAAAGCGCTTCCAGAAGTCTGAGACGTACAACGTCATTGCGACCACGGAAAAGTACTTCGAAATCAACGAGTTTGGCGCCAGCCACGGCCGCGTGCTCACCAAGCTCGAAGCCGAGGACGACACCAAGCTGGTCGTCTGCCTGGGACACAAAGTGGCCGACAAGCTCTTTGGCGGGATGGACCCGGTCGGGCAGACCGTCAAGATCCGCAACACGGCCTACCGTGTGATTGGCGTGCTCGAGCAGCGCGGCAACATCGGCTTCCTCAACGCCGACGAGTGCGTGTACATCCCGATCAAGTCCGGGCTGAGGCGCTTCTTCAATCGCCGGTGGCTCAATCTGATGACGGTCCAGGTAGCCGACCAAGGCAAAGTCGAGGAGGCCAAGAAGAAAGTCGCCGCCGTCCTGCGCCGCGCCCACCATGTTCGCGTCGGGCAACCCGATGACTTCGAGGTCGACACGCTGGAAGAAGTCATGCGGCAGGTCAACGAAGTCACCGTCATCTTCAAAATCGTCTTTTACAGCATCGCCGGCATCAGCCTCGTCGTCGGCGGCATCGGCATCATGAACATCATGCTCGTCTCCGTCACGGAACGCACCCGCGAAATCGGCGTCCGCATGGCGGTCGGCGCGCGGCGCGGCGATATCCTCCTCCAGTTCCTGGTTGAAGCGCTGATCATCAGCCTGGTCGGCGGCACCTTCGGTCTGCTTTTGGGCATCATGTTCGCCGATCTGCTCGACAAGATCCTCCATGGCATGTTCCGGACTGAAATCACGATGAATGTGGTCATAACCGCATTGGCGACCATCACCGTCGTGGGCGTTGTCAGCGGCATCTACCCCGCGTTCAAAGCCAGCCGCCTCGACCCCGTCGATGCGCTCCGGTACGAATAGCGCCTGGCACGGGCCACTGGCCCGCGTACGACGGGCGAGACGCCCGTGCCACCCAACCGAGCGGTGTCCGAATCATGCAAACACGTTTTGGCGAAGCGCCTCAGCTTTACGCCACAGCGCCCTGGCTTCCGCACGCCCATGACAAGCGACCGCTGCTGGGAGTATCATTACCGAGCCGCCGAGCGGTGTGCGGCCGGCGCGTCCGAATTTGCGTGGCGGCCGTTTGCAGGAGCGATTTATCTAAATGGCGATCCAGTTTCCGTGCCCCGGTTGTTCCCAGCCGATCGAAGTGGACGACGTCTACGCAGGCCAGACAGCCGCCTGTCCGTACTGCCGCCGCGTCGTCAACGTGCCTGCCGAATCAATACTCGACGAATCACGACCGGTGGTGGCCCGGCCGGCTGCGGGCGCGGCAGACGACGACAGTTCGGCTCCGTCCGCCACGCCCGACGGCCCACATCCCGCCGTGGTTCCGCCGCCGCCACCCGCCACTGGCGAGTTGCACGTCGGTCCGGCCCTTTCCTATCGCGATCAGTTGGCCAGGACCTATGGTAACTATGCCCTGATCTGCACGGGGATTATGATCGTTCTTATGGTGAGCACGATGGTTTATAGTCTGCTCGTGCTACCTGGCATCTTCGAGCAGAGTCCGGCTTCACAGCCTTCCGTTGAGCAAGTCACCGAACGGATCATGTTGAATCATCCCTGGCTCATCGCGGGTCCGCTTGGTGCGATGTTCTTCGCCGTGGTCGGCTTGGCCCTGGGCATCACGAGCGTCAAGCAGACCGCGCGGGGGAACTGGCGCGGCATTGTGTCGCTTGTGATCTGCGCGTTGTTCGTGCTGTGCTTCTGCGGAATCAATGGGGTACAGCTGCTCGGCGGCGGCCTCACCGCGCCTGCATGCCTTCCCTAGCGGTTCTCCGGTTTTCGCGGCGAGATCCCGCCCGCCATTCGTGTCGCCCGTTGACATCCCACCGGCTGCTCGCATACCCTTATCAACGCCGGGGTGAGCGCAGACCGAGGGAAATGAGCTGATGGACACGAAAGACACGACCGCGCGGGGGCGACACGCCACGCCTGTGGCCGAACGCATTTTCACCGTGGAGTCGGCCAACGAGGCGCTCGTGTTCGTTCGCAAAGTGGTCAAGGATGCCGTTGGCGCCTACGAGGAGCTCATGCGCCTGCGAACCGAGCGGCAGGGGTTGGCGCTGGCCTCGGACGCCAGCGAGCAACTCGTAGACCTGCGCATTCAAATCGAGCAGAAGGTGGATCACCTCAAACGGCTCCACCAGGAGCTGGCTGACGTCGGTTGCGAGCTGAAAGACTTGTCCGGGGGGCTGGTCGATTTTCCCGCCATGTTTGAGGGGCGCAAAGTCCTGCTGTGCTGGAAGCTCGGCGAGCCCGAAGTTGCCTATTGGCATGAGCTGCGGGCCGGCTTCGCCGGTCGGCGGCCGATCGATGCGGAGTTCCGTCTCCGGGCCCGCGAGCCCACAGCGGTTGAGACGGAACGGATCGGTCCCGCGTAGCCTGCAAACCGCCCGCGAGCGGCCGATGGTCTGTACCCCCATCTGTTATTTTTGCTCTGCCGGCCGAGGGTCCGGACACTCGGATTTAACGTGTTCGCGCTCGTAGGCCTCAATCTTATTCACCCGCCGGCTGTGCCGCCCACCTTCGAACTCGGTTTGCAGCCACGTACGCACCATGCTTCGCATGAGTGCGTCACCCACCAGGTCGGCCGGCAGGCAGAGCACGTTGGCGTTGTTGTGTCGGCGGGAAAGTTGGGCGGTCAGTTCGTCGTGGCACAGCGCTGCGCGCACGCCTGCCACCTTGTTGGCGGTGATCGACATCCCCACCCCGCTGCCGCAGAAAAGAATCCCGCGATCGGCGCGCCCCTCGGCGACGTCCCGAGCCACGGCGAGCCCCTTATCGGGGTAGTCGCAGGACTCACGTGAATCGGTGCCATGGTCGATCACCGTGATACCCTGCTCCTGAACGAGCGCCTTGATGCGCTCCTTCGCCTCGTAGCCGCGGTGGTCACTACCAATCGAGATCTTCATTCACGAATTCCTCCAAACGCGCGTCCACGGCCCGTTCGATTTGTGCCGCGCAGCTCCGATACTCTTCTGGTCCTCCGCCGATCGGGTCGGCCACCGGCCCCTTCTCGTCCAGTGGAAATGCGCGGTCGACCGCCGACGGAACGAGATCGAGCACCGCCGCGCGATGTTCGGGCGACATCGTGTAGATCCGCTCACTACGCTGGATCACCTCGATCGTTAGCGGCTGGCAGCGATGCTCCGTGACCTCGATTCCACGTTTGGCCAGCTCGTCCCGCGAACCGGTCGAAATCGTGCCGCCCGTAAGTGCCGCTGTTCCCGCCGACGATACCACGTAACCTTCCGCCGCCAGTTGCTCGACCGAGATCCCCAGTCGCGCAGCGAGCTTCGTGCGGAAAAGATACTCGGCCACCGGCGAGCGGCACGAGTTCCCTGTGCAAACCATCAGGATCTCGGACGTTGCCATCCTGCGGATCGTACGCTCGTCGATCGCGCCTTTTCGCCGAATCGTCCAATCATGACCCTCTATTTCGACGATGGTTGACGCCGAATTCAGCCGTGTTCGTCCCGCGTCAAGCGCGAATTCCACCGTCCCGTCCAGGTCGCGCAGCGCTTCGCGCAAGTCGAACGGCGGTGGGTTGCCGGCCCGGTTGGCGCTGCTGGCCACCACGGGAACCCTGGCTTCGCGCAGCAATTCCGTTGCCATCACGTGGGCCGGACACCGCAGCCCCACCCTCCGGCCACGGAACATCTCGTTGAGCCGTTCCGGCGGCGCTGCCCGGGCGATCTCTTCTTGCTCCGGCGACGGCACCGTGCAGATCAACGTCAGAGGTCCGGGCCAGGCTTTCCGCGCCAGCCGACGGGCCAGTGGCGGCGGTGAACCCACATACCGCCGAGCATCACTGCAGTGCGGCAGATGCACCGTAAACGCCTGATCCGACCCCCGCCCTTTGACCTTTCGCAGCCGGGCCAGCGCCTCGGCGTCCAAGGCGTTCGCGCCGACCCCGTAGACTGTTTCGGTTGGGAAAACGACGAGCGCACCATCTCGCAGCGCCGCCGCCGCCTTGCGCAGCGACGAAATGTAACGGTTTGGGTCGCCAGAAGTTATGATTTCTGTTTGCATCCGCCGTTCCCGAGCTTGCATTGTTGGCCGCCACCCGATCGCTGTCAAGCCACTCGACCCTGCGCGGCGCGCGGCGAAACAGCGTGCTACGCCGGGGCTGGACAGACGAACGACACGGGCTAGGATAAACTTTGGAGCTGCACCTGGCGCGCGAGCAATCCTGTCCGAGCTGCGCTATGAAACCGTTATTGATCCTTGCGCCATCGCCGGCGCGTTGGCAGGCTGTTGAAGACCTGTTGAGCCATGAAGAAAGACTCTGGCTCGACGATCTCCGCCAGCGACTCGTCGAGGGGGTGGATGGCAGCCAGGATGCGTTTGCAGTGATCCCCGACGGCGCGCAGCTCCTGGCGAGCGCGTGCATCCGACGCCGCCATGACGTCGGTGTGCTCGGCCACCTGTTCACGCGCCCCGCGCATCGGCAACGCGGCGGCGCCCGTCTGCTCATGCAAGCGCTGCTGTCGTGGTTTGACATGACCGGTGGCAAGTGGTTGTATCTGGCCGGCCCGCGCAGCCTGGCCGAGGGCCTGTTCGAGAAGTTCGGATTCCGGGTGTTGCGGCGTTTGGAGCATGGCGGTCAAGACCGCGTGACGATGCTGCGCACACCGGCGCACGCTGGCGAGAGCCCATTTGAGAACCTCACCGGCCGGGTGGAAATCCGCGACGTAGCGCGGGCGGATTGGGCCCTGCTGGTGGCGTTGCTGCAACACCACTGCGGCCCCGACCCCCGCGTGAGCCTCGAGGAATCGGCCTTGGCGGCAGAAGCGACAGCGCTGGAGCTGATCGCGCAGCAGGAACGGCGTGCATGCCGGCTGCTGGTCGCCTGCCGCCGCGATCGCATCGTTGGCCTGGGCAGCGTGGCCACCGATCAAATCGGCCACCGCACCTACGCGATGCTCCTGCCGCACGATCGGCCGCCGGAAGGGCTGCGCGAGGCCCTGCTCAATTTCGCAGGCGCGCAGGGATACGAGCAGGTGGACTTTCCGATGGCAGCGCTGGCAAAGGAAGGGAACGGCACCCCGATCGTCGGCGCGGACGAGGCAAGCCCCCAGTAGATCACACTGGGAGAATCGACCTCTGCACGACTCGACGGCGCGGGTGTTGTTTTGCTTGCGCTTGGCCGGGCGGTGAAAACGGAGACGCCGGACGCGCCGGTCCGGCGCGACACGGGTCGATGAGAAAGGCGCTAGGTGTTTGTGTCGTGATGACGAAGGCCGCTAGGACTCGACCCCCTCGACTGCCTCTTGTTGTTCCGTGTCCTTCTCATCGTCCGCCCGCCCCGTACGCACCGGTTCGGAAACGACAGAATCCGCCCGGGTGGCGTCGTGGTCGTAGCCGAGCGCCTGGCGGGAAATCCGGCCGTCGCTTTCCATCAACGTCCACGGCGGCGTAACCACCGCGCTGGCCGGCAGCATCAACCAGTTCAGCGTAAAGCGGGCATAGCCGTAAGGCAACGCGACGTAGTCTTCCCAGTCGATGTGATATTTGTTCAGCCCCTCCCGACCGGGGCCCTGGTCCGCAAACGGATCCTCGAAATACGGCGGCCAGTGCGTAACCGCACCGGACTCAGCGGCGAACGCCGCAACATCCCAATCGCGATGGCGTTGCTCCCCCGGGGCATAGTTGGCGCGTAAGTCTTTGGCGGTCGGCGAATCCCACTCGGCGGTCGTCGCGGGGCCGTCTTCGGTCCATTGGTTGGGCACGTGGGCACAGCCGGCGAGCAAGAGAATGGCGAATAGCGAATTGAGAAATTCTAACAAAACCCGAAGAGCCGCGGACTTCAGTCCGCGCGGCGCCGCGCAGGCTGAAGCCTGCGGCTCTTTACTCGTCACTCGTGTAGTCGATCGCATAATTCGTTGGTTCCTTGGTGATGGTGACATCGTGCGGGTGTGACTCCGTCACGCCGGCCGTGGTCGCTCGCACGAAGCGGGCGTTTTGACGGAGCTCCTCGATGTTCCGCGCCCCGCAATAGCCCATTCCCTGGCGTAGTCCGCCGACGAGCTGGTAAACGAACTCGCTGAGCGGCCCGCGGTAGGGCACGCGCCCTTCGACGCCTTCAGGGACCATTTTCCTCGGCTGGTCCGCGGCCTGCCCGTAGCGCTCCGCGCTGCCGCAGACCATGGCCCCGAGCGAACCCATGCCGCGGTACTCTTTGTAGCGGCGGCCCTTCCACAATACCAGTTGCCCGGGCGATTCATCCATTCCCGCAAACAGCGAGCCGATCATGACGCAGTAGGCCCCGGCGGCGAGCGCTTTGACGATGTCCCCGCTGTAACGGACACCGCCGTCGGCAATGATCGGCACGTCGGTCGCGGAGACTGCCGCCAGGATGGCGGAAATCTGGGGAACCCCCACTCCCGTGACCACGCGCGTGGTGCAGATCGAGCCGGGGCCGATGCCAACCTTGACCGCGTCGGCTCCCGCCTCCACCAGGTCACGCGCCGCCTCGGCAGTGGCCACATTGCCGGCGATGATCTGGATCTTGTGGCCCTTGCGCAGCGTGCGGACGGTTTCAATCACGGCGTCGCTATGCCCGTGGGCGGTATCAACGACCAGCACGTCCACATCGGCGCCGACCAATTGCTGGGCCCTCTCGAAGTCGTAGACCCCCACCGCCGCCCCGACCCGGAGCCGTCCACGGGCGTCCTTGCACCGCTGCGGGAACTCGCGGGCCCGCTCGATATCACGCATCGTGATCAGTCCGGCGAGTTTGCCGTGTTCGTCCACCAGCAGAAGCTTCTCGACCTTGGCGCGATTGAGCATTGCCTCGGCATCGTCGAGTGTCGTGTGCGGCGGCGCGCTGACGAGATTCTCGCGCGTCATCACATCGCCGATGATCCTTTCCGACGGTTCGCGGAATTTGAGGTCTCGGCGAGTGAGGATTCCGACCAGCGTGCCGTCCGGCTTGGTGATCGGAATACCACTGACGTTGTGCAGGTCCATCGTCGCCCGGGCGCGTTCGAGCAAGTCGTTCGCCCCGAGCGTCACCGGGTCGAGAATCACACCACTTTCGGAGCGTTTGACCTTATGAACCTCGCGAGCCTGTTCCTCGACGCTGAGGCTGCGGTGGATGATGCCGATGCCGCCTTCCTGGGCGAGCGCGATGGCGAGACTGCTTTCGGTGACGGTGTCCATCGGCGCAGAAACCAGCGGGATGTTGATCCGGATCTCGCGGGTCAACTGGGTGCTGACGTCGACATCGCGCGGATGGATCGACGCGCGCGCCGGCACTAGCAGGACGTCATCGAAGGTGAGAGCGTCGCCGACGATCTTGTGCGGATATGCCTGGCCTTCCATGTGAGTATATTATGGACGATGCGTGAGGCGTCAAGGCGACTGTTGGCACTCGCTACGCGGATGCGCGGGGCAGAGGCGCTTACGGGCGCCGTGTAAAGGGTCCGCCCGCGCAGCAGGACTCCGGGGAATATCTTTCACCGCCCGCACGGGCACGGGGTGTGAACCGACAGTGCAGCGGCCAGCGCGCCCGGGCCACGCCATGATCACCCTATTACCTGCGGCACCGCAAATGCCGGTCGGCGAGGCGCCGGCCGCTTCCTTCCCCTGCCCCCTAAAACCGCCGGCTGGCGGCGGCGCTGCGCCGCTCCTCGCGCAACTCGCGTTCGGCCTGGAGCCAATCAGAAATCGAATCGCCATTGGCACCGCCGCGGGCGAGGTAGATGAAATAGGCCCGGTCGCGGATCTCCTTCTTGCTCGGCGCGCTCCGTCCGAAAGTGGCCTGGCGGGGCCTCGTTCCTGCGACGGCGGTGAAGCGGCCGTCGGCGGGTGTTGCGGCTGTGGATCTGGCCACCGTTTCAGGCTGCGCCCTTCTCCGCGAGGCAGCCGCGCCCCTTGTTTGTGTCATCTCCGTTTCCTCCATGAATGCGAGAGCAAACAGGTGTCTTGAGTTTAGCCGCGCGCTGGTCAGCGCCCTCCCTTGGGTCTTGAACGACGATGACGGGTTCGTTCGTGCCAGGAACCGGTGCTCATGCATGTTTCCGGTCGACTCGACCGGCCGCTGCGCCGGTAACGGTCGGGATGCACCCGCCCTCGTTGCAGCCTCCGCCCCGAGCCTGGGTCACGCGCGAATGGCGTCAGTAGCGCCATTCAACTCCCGTTCGGCCCGAAGCCAATCGGCAAGCGCGTTGCCAGGCGCACGCCCACGCTCCAGATAGATGAAGTAGGCGCGTTCTCGAATCTGGGCTTCGGTATTGGGCAGAACAGAAGCACTCGGAGCGGACTTGGCGGCCGTACTTGTGCCGGTCCGCATCGTCCTGCGTCTGGTCGGGGTGGTCTTGCGCGGTCTGGCTGGCTTCTTTGTAATGGTCTCTCCACTTTTCTTCCGTGTCATGGTCAGAACCTCCGTGCCTGGTGGAATGCGCTAGTACTTCCCAACTCGGCCGCTTCTTCTCGCGACTGTTCAGCCTCCACTTCTGCTCGTTTTTCCGCCTCTTGAGCGGCCCAAACTTTCCTGCAGGTCGTCTGAGCGGCCCGGCATGGTATGTGGCGGTAGTATCTCTGACAGACACGTTTTCGTCCAGGCTTTTGCGCCGACTTGATGCAAAATCGACCCCCGGGGGTTGACTTGGCTATGTCTTATCCGCCGCCGATTGGGGTTCGGCGGCCTACGAAGTTTCTATCGGCAAAAACCGTGCCAGGGTTTGTCAAATCGGATTCGGTTGCGGAGCGGAACGCGAACGAGCTCGATCGGGCCGCCCGTCCCGGTGGTTTTACAAGGCCGACGACCACTTGCGCGTTCCTCACCAGAGGCTCCGCGCCGTTTCCGGATTCAGCAGAACGAAAGCCATCGTGCGCGCATTGAACAGGGCGTGGGCCAGGATACATACGGTCAGGGAGCGGTACCGGACACGCACGTAACCGAGAATGACACCCATCGTGATCAATGGCAAGACGTCCTGCGGCTGTTGGTTGTGGATCAGCCCGAATGCCACGCCGGACAGCGTGATCGCCAGCCAAGCGTGGCGGAGATAGCCCCAGATGGCTTGCAGCAGCAGGCCGCGGAAGAAGAGTTCTTCGCCAAGAGGCGCGACGACGACCGCCGCGATCGACAGTTGCACGGTCCCCCAGGAGCCCCAGGCGCTGCTCTCCAACGCCTCCAGAACGGCGTGGATCGGCGGTTGGGCGTCCGGATCCAACCAGCGCCAGACGATCTGCCCCGTTTGCTGCTGGAGGTAGGAAATCGGCATGATGATCAGGGCGGCGGCGAGACTGACTGCCAGCACGCCGCGCGGACCCAGCCGCGGGCCGACGCCCGCGCGAAACGGACGGTGGCGGCGGAGGATGGTTACGATCAGCACGCAGGTGGCGAGCTTTACG
>JBHHZX010000086.1:0-11901 GCA_046758265.1 Phycisphaerae bacterium | reverse complement strand
GACGGCTTTGACGTAGTCGGTGACCGCCACGATCGGCCAGGGTTCGCCCTCCAATACGCGCTTGATATAGGGTACGCGTCGCGGCTGGTCCGGGTGCAGCCGGTTCCAGCGCCCGCAGGCCAGCCCATCGCGATACAACTCGGTGTAGCTGGTCGCGCTCCACACGTCGGCGGCCACGTCGAACCTCTCGCGGAGAATCCCCTGGGCCAGCAGCGCCTCGCGCACGGGCGGCCCGCTGCCGAACAGATGCACACGCGGCAGATCGCCGGGCTCTTCCGCCGCACGGAACTTGTAGAGACCCTTCAGAATGCCCTCTTCGACACCGCTGGGCATGGCCGGCTGCTCATACTGTTCGTTGTAAACGGTCAGATAGTAAAAGATCGACTCGCGCTGCTCGTACATCCGCCGAATGCCATCGAGGATAATGACCGCCAATTCGTAGGCAAACGCCGGGTCGTACGAGACGCAGTTCGGAACCGTGCTGGCGTGCAGGTGGCTGTGGCCGTCCTGGTGTTGGAGACCTTCACCGGCGAGCGTCGTGCGCCCCGCAGTTGCGCCGACCAGAAAGCCTTTGCAACGCGAATCGCCGGCCGCCCAAATTTGGTCGCCGATCCGCTGAAAACCGAACATCGAATAGAACGTGAAGAACGGGATCATGTTCAGCCCGTGCGTGGCATAGGCACCGCCGGCGGCGGTGAAGGAGGCCATCGAGCCCGCCTCGCTGATGCCCTCTTCGAGAATCTGCCCGTTCTTGCGTTCCTCGTATTTCATGAGCAGGTGCGCGTCCACCGGTTCGTAGAGCTGGCCGGCATGCGCGTAGATCCCGTACGAGCGGAACAATGCTTCCATGCCAAACGTACGGGCTTCGTCGGGCACGATCGGGACGATCAGCTTGCCGATTTCCTTGTCACGCAGGAGACGCGCCAGCATGCGCATGTATGCCATGGTGGTCGAAGCTTGCCGGTCGCCACTGCCGTCGTAAAACTCCGAGAAGATGTCGCGCGCCGGGGCCCGCAGCGCGGCGCTGCGAATTTTGCGCCGCGGCAGCGCGCCGCCAAGCGCCCGCCGCCGCTCCAACAGGTACTCGTATTCGACACCGTTTTTATCGAAGCGACAGAAGGGGGCCTGCTTGATCTCGCGATCGCTGACCGGGATATCGAAGCGGTCGCGGAAACGCTTCAGCTCCTCCTCGTTGAGCTTCTTCTGCTGATGCGTGATGTTGCGCCCTTCGCCGGCCTCGCCCATCCCGTAGCCCTTGATCGTGCGGGCGAGAATGACCGTCGGCTGCCCTGTGTGCTCTACGGCAGCCTTGTAGGCGGCGTAGACTTTCTCCGGGTCGTGGCCGCCGAGCCGCAACCGCCGGATCTGCTCGTCGGAATGGCCCTCCACGAGTTTGCGGAGCTTGGGATGCCGCCCGAAGAAGTGCTCGCGCGAGTAGGCGCCGGACTCGACCGTGTAGCGCTGCCACTGCCCGTCCACGATCCTACCCATGTGTTCGGTCAGCAGCCCATCCGGATCCGCATCAAAGAGCGGATCCCAATCGCTGCCCCAGATCACCTTGATCACGTTCCAGCCGGCGCCGTGAAAGGCGGCTTCCAGCTCCTGGATGATGTTCCCGTTGCCGCGGACCGGCCCGTCGAGCCGCTGCAAGTTGCAGTTGATGACCCAGATCAGATTGTCGAGTTGTTCGCGGGCGGGGAGCGTGATAGCGCCCATGCTTTCGGGCTCGTCCATTTCGCCGTCGCCCAAGAACGCCCACACCCGCGAGTTGCCCGTGTCTTTCAGGCCGCGGTCGCGCAGATACTCGTTGAAGCGCGCCTGGTAGATCGAGGTGATCGGGCTCAGCCCCATCGAGACGGTCGGGAACTCCCAGAAGTCAGGCATTAGCCAGGGGTGCGGGTACGACGAAAGCCCGCCGCCCTCAGCCAGTTCGCGCCGAAAGTTCGTTAGCTGTTGTTCGTCGATGCGACCTTCGAGATACGCCCGGGCATAGAGGCCCGGCGAAGCATGCCCCTGAAAGTAGATCTGGTCACCGGCTTGCTCGCCGGCACTACTCCGGAAAAAGTGGTTGAAGCCCACTTCATAGAGCGTAGCGGCCGAGGCGTACGTCGAAATGTGCCCACCGATGCCCTCGCAGGCTCGATTGGCCCGCACCACCATCGCCATTGCGTTCCAGCGGACGAAGCTCTTGATCCGCCGTTCGATTCTCCGGTCACCGGGGAACTTCGGCTGCTGGCTGTGGTGAATCGTGTTGACGTACGGCGTGCAAGCGTCGTACGGCACGTTAACCCGGTTCCGCTCCGACCAGGCGTGCATCCGGTCCAGCAGAAACTCCACCCTCCCAGGTCCGGCGTGGTCCTTGACGGCGGCGATCGATTCGAGCCAGTCGGCCGTCTCGAGCGGATCAACGTCGTGATTGCGGTTTGCGCTCTGTAGCATTCAGGTTCCCCGCACTGGAGGAGTTTTCAATCCATACCGCTGAGTCAAAGAGGAGACTCCGACCGGCTCGCATTATCGGCGCCGCGCTGCGGGACACGATGACGCCCCTCTCGCAGTCGCTACGCGACGAAGCAACGCTTCTGAGGGGCGCGGCGCCCAAACCGGTACGGCCGCGCGTGCCTTGGCCCTGCCGGCCTCGCACCGCTATGATGCCCGACGGAGAATTGTATGCCGAAAGCCCGTTTGCGGCCCGCAGTCCTCGGAGCACGTCAGCGATCGCTGCGAATGCTGACCGCCCGGAAACCTATCCCCCCCAGAATACTCCTCTTCAGCGTACTCGTCTGGGGACTCTGCGGGTGTGACCGTGGCGAGCCGGGGAAACCGCCGGGTAGCGGACTCAACGTGATCCTTATCTCGATGGACACCACGCGGGCCGATCATCTTGCTTGCTATGGTCACCCGCGTATCAAAACTCCGAACATCGACCGCTTGGCGGCCGAGGGTACCCTGTTCACGCAATGCACCGCCCCTGTGCCGATCACGCTGCCCTCGCACGCCAGCGTGCTGACCGGCACCTACCCGTTTGTTCACAAAGTTCGCGACAACGGCGCCTTTCAGGCGCACCCCGACAACCTGACGCTGGCGGAAGTGCTGCGCGAGGCCGGGTATGCAACAGCGGCCCAGGTCGGGGCGTTCGTGCTGAGCCACGAGTTCGGCCTCGACCAGGGTTTCACGGCTTATCGCGACGTGGGCTTCGCCACGCCGGGCACGGCCAAGCAACGGACCGGCAGCGAGATCACGGCGGAGCAAGTGACCGACGGTGCGATTGGGCTGCTGCGACAGATTGCCGCCGAGCGTTTCTTCTTGTTCGTGCATTACTTTGATCCACACCACCCCTATGAGGCGCCAGAGCGCTTCGCTACCCAGTACATCCACCCCTATTTGGCCGAGATCGCCTACACCGACGAGCAGATCGGGCGCTTGCTGGCCGCGGTGAGAGACACCGGCGTGGACGACCACACGCTGATCGTTCTGACCGCAGATCACGGTGAGGGTCTCGGTCAGCATCAAGAGGCTACCCACGGTTACTTTGTGTACGACGCGACGCTGACAGTCCCGCTGATTTTCTGGTGTCCCGGACGAATACCAGCAGGTAGGCGCGTCGCAGCACAAGTTCGCCTCATCGACATCGTTCCCACCGTGCTCGCGATTCTCGGCCTACAGCCGCGGTCCGATGGGGTGGGGCGGCCATCTGGGGTGGTACGGGCATCCGGGGTGGTACGGGCATCTTGCCCGTGGCAGGGCGTCGACCTCTCGCCACTGATTTTCGGAAACGCGCCCGACCTGAAGCTCGCCGCCTACGCCGAAACCTTCTCTCCCCACTACAGCCTCGGCTTCTCCCGACTGCGCGTCCTGCGCGGCGGCGGCTGGAAATACATCCACGCCCCACGGCCGGAGCTCTATCAGATCAGTGAAGACCCGCAGGAACTCAACAACCTCGCGCCGTCGCAGCCGCAACGCGTGGCTGAAATGCGTGCCCGCCTGCGCGAACTGATCGAGAAAGCGCCCCGCGTGGTCGCCGCCGGGCAGGCCCGGCGTCAGGTAAGTGCCCAAGACCTGCGAGCGCTCGAAGCGTTGGGCTATCTGGGCGGTTCGCCGGAGAGCGTGCCGGACGATGCGGAAGACGACGAACTGGCATTGTTTGAGCCCACGGGACCAAACCCGATGGAGCATGTCCGCGAAATCCACCTCACGACCCAGGCCATCGGCTTGGTGCAGACCGGTCGGCACGAGAAAGTCGAGCGGGTCATCCGCACTCTGCTGGCCGAAGCGGGCGAGCGCTCGAAGCACTTCGTCTGGGCGCATGCTCATCTGGCGGGCGCGCTCGCCGCCCAAGGCAAGCTGGAAGAGGCGTTGGAACACTTTGAACTGGCCGTCCAGCAAAGACCCAACGACGGACAGATGTACACCATGAAAGGAATCGTCCTCCACGCTTTGGGACGAACCGACGAGGCGATCGCGGCGTTTCAGCAAGCGCTCGCGCTCGAACCAGTGTTCGCGATTACACACCTGAATCTCGGCGCCGCCCTGGCCGCTGCCGGGCGGGTCGATGAAGCCATCGAACAGTACTGGCTGGCCATCGAGAAGGACCCGCTGGCGGTGCGGGCCCATGCGAAGCTGGCGAAGCTTCTCACCGAGCCTGACCAACTCATCAAGGCCGCCAGGGCGCTCGATCGCGCCCTCGAAACGGCCCGCACGACCGGCGATGTGAAGACGGCCGAACAGTTGCAAGCGCTCCGCGCGCAATACGAGCGACGCGACACAGCCGAGAAAAACCCGTAACGCCGGCAATGCTTCGTGGCACCCTGGCCTCGTCTGATCGGGCGTCGGTACCCTATCCCTATCGCCAGCGGCACGGGACTTGTCGCCGTGGCATCGGCGGTACAAAACCGGTTACGTTCACCGCGCCCGCCGCAGCAACACCCACGAAGCGGCGAGAATGTTGATCGGCGTCTAAGGAGCTCCTAGCGTTTTGCCGATCAAATATGATGGCATTGACGGTGGGACGCACGTAAAACCGCGCCAAGCAGTTCTCGTCTGTAATCGACCGTTAAGCCGTGTCCGCAACGGGCCGGCGGCGGCTCAGCCCCGGCCCGATGATCAGTTTCCTGTCAGGGTTCCAGTCGGGATGCCGCAGAGCGCTTGTCCATCGGAACTCGTGCCGCAGTGTCAGGAACGGACGCCGGCGTTTGAGTTGTCCTTTTCGTGCTTCCAGCACATGCCCCTGCTGACCAACGATCAGTGGAACGGGATGCTGTCAGCCGGCATCGAACGGGCGATCGAGCGGCACGATTTCGGCCTGGTTGCCTTCGTCTTCATGCCCGAGCATGTTCACTTGCTCGTCACCCAGAGACGCCCGGCGGAGAGCATCCCCCGGCTGCTATACATGATGAAGCGGACTTTCTCGCACTGGGTGAAACAGGAGTTGCACATGAGCGAGCATCCGCTGCTCAGGCAACTGACCATCCGCGAGAAGCCGGGAAGGTATATCTTCCGCTTCTGGGAGCCGGGCCCCGGTCGCATCCGCGCTCTAGCCTCCCCTGCGGCGCTCATCGCCGCCATCGACACCATCCACGCCAACCCGGTCCGCAGGGGACTCTGCGACGCCCCCGACCAGTGGAGATGGTCGAGCTGGCGACAGCACCATCTTCCCACGCAACCGCCTGATCGAGACCTGCTCCGGATCAGAGCCCCAAGCGCGAGCGCGGGGTTCCGGCGGCGATAGTGCGCCGCGAGCAAACCGCTCGCTAGCGCTCGGGGCTCGACTCGATGCGGTCCATGCCGTTCATGTATTTGCGGAGGGCGGGTGGGATTGTCACGCTGCCGTCCTTCTGCTGGTTCATCTCCAACAGCGGGATCAGCACTCGCGGTGACGCCACCACCGTGCTGTTCAGCGTATGGCACACCTGCGGCCTACCGCGCTCGTCACGATGACGTAGATTCAGCCGCCGCGCCTGGAAGTCGTGGTAGCGGCTGGCCGAGTGCGTTTCGCTATACGTTTCGCGGCTCGGCATCCAGGTTTCGATGTCGTATTGCCGCACCTTGCTCTGCCCCATGTCGCCCGTGCAGACCTCGACCACGCGGTAGGGCAATTCCAACGCCTGCATCAGGTCCTCGGCGTTTTGCAGGATCACCCCGTGCCACTGGGCGGATTCTTCCGGGTCAGCCCGGCAAACTACGACCTCCTCGATCTTGTCGAAATAGTGGATACGGTAGAGCCCGCGCGTGTCCTTGCCGGCGGCGCCCGCCTCGCGACGGAAACACGTGCTGCGCGCGAAATACTTCTTGGGCAGCTCGTCAAGCTTAAGGATTTCGTCCGCGTGCAGCCCCGTGACCGGCACTTCCGAGGTTCCGACCAGGCACATCTCGTCCCGCTCCGCTAGATACACCTCGTCCCGATGCAGCGGGAAGAAGCCCGTCCCTTCCATCAGTTTCTCCGAGACCAACACGGGCACCGTCAACGGCGTCCAGCCGCGCTCGATCATCATGTCCCACGCCAGCCGCAACACCGCTTCGTGCAGCATCGCGCCGCGACCGGCGAGGACGTAGTTGCGGCTGCCGGCCAGTTTCACGCCGCGCTCGACATCGATCAGCCCGAGCCGCAGGCCGAGTTCGAGATGGTCTTTGAACTGGAAGCCGAAGTCGGACTTGTTTTTCGGCTCGCCGACCCGGCGGACTTCGACGTTTCCGGACGGGTCGGGGCCGATCGGCGCATCCGGGTGCGGAATTTGCGGAACGAGCAGCATCAACTCGTACAGTTCCGCGTCAACCCGCGCCTTCTCCTCTTCGATCCCCTTGATCCGCCCCTTGAGCTCCTCCATGGCCTTGCTCAGCGCAGCCTTCTCCTCCTTCGGCGCCTTGGCGATCTGCTCTCCCGCTTGCCTCTGCTCGTGCCGCAGCTCATTGAACCGCGTCTCCAGCTCTCGCCGCCGCGCGTCAACCTCCAGCACCCGGCCGATGTCAACGGAGATGCCCTTGTCGCGGACCGCTCTTTTGACCAGCTCCGGATTCTCACGAATGAGTTTGACATCGATCATGGCATTCCCGTAATTGCGACCCTCAAACGGTGACGCGGGTTGTCGCGGGTAGCGGCTGGAGGAATCACCGCGCGTAACCTACCCCGCGCGACCCGCCATTATATTCGCAAAGCACACGGTGGCGAGCACCGACCTACGAATAGCAATCGCGCGGCTCACGGCGCGCGTACGGCGAGCATCTCGTTCAGTTCGTGCTCGAGATTGCTGAAGCGCTCGAGGAGCTCTTCGTCGGCGGACCGGGCGGTGACCCAGACATGCGCGCCACGGGAAGCCGGTCCCATCTTCGCGAGAAACCGCTCGGGTATCAGTCGTGAGTCCGGGGTCCACGGATTCTCACGTCCCAACCAGAGTGCTTCGCAGATCGCCTGCGGACTGTCGAGCGCGACGAGATGCTGCACGCGACCGAGCCGCAGCGCAGTCGCCACGCTGGAAGCTGCGAGCGTGCCGTTCCGCAACCTCGCAATCTGACGCACCATAGCTCGTAGTGTGGGCGCGAGTTCTTCCGGATCGACGTACGCGCGGGCCTTCAGCGCCCGGTCGTCGATCTGCCAGTCCCGCCAACACGCCGTTCGGCAGTCATCGATGTGGATGTCATCCGTACCGGTCCAGCCGATCAGGCGCGCGAGGTTCTCCAGTTCGAGTCGGCTGAACGTGATCTCCTCCGCCCCTAGGTCGAATCTCACTAGCAATTCGAGTTCCACGTGCGGCCGCTCACCGCGAGCAAACGCAAGGAAGAGGCGGCCCGCCCCGGCGGCGGGCACACCGGGTTTGTCAACATTGGCACCCGGTTCTGCCCCGTTGGTGGGTGCTTCAGCCCACGTTTGGGGCCGCCAGTCCTGCCAGCATTCGGAGACAACGCGGCGGATCGAAGCAGGATCGACGGCACCAACCACGTACACATCCACATGATCCGCGAGCCGGTGAAGCGGTTCTTCCTTCTCGGGCGGCGGCTGCACTAGCCTGGATTGCCACTCAATGATCGCTGGAACCCGGGTGGCGCTAGCACAGCCAAGGTAGCCGGACGAGGTAGCGCATCGGCCAATTGACTCGGCAAGGCACAGCGTGATGCCGTGGTAACCGGTGTAATCGAGCGCTTGCTGGACAATCCCGGCATCCGTATTCAGCCAACTGCCAACGCGAAAATGGAGGTCCGAATGCGGATGCTGGTCTATGCTCTTCATCGTGAGCACCGCTGGCCGCTGAACCTTGGGCATGACGCAGGTCGAAACGGTAAGACCGTCACGCACGCGTTCCGCAACTATCGGCGGCGTGGTCTTCGGATCAGTCGGCTGGGGCGCCCTGTTGTGTCGGGCTAACAGCGCGAGCACAGCGACGCCACCGAGCTGCCGCGCGGAATTGGCGGGCAACGGCGAGATGAGGGGCCCGCCATCGCTCGAAGACGGCATCGCTGATGGGCGGAAGGTCGCCACGATCCGGCGCGCACCGCTGAGCAACTCCGCCGCAGCCTGCACATCCCCCACCCCTACACCGCGCAGGCGCGCCGCGCCAAACTCAGCCAGCAGCAGGTCACCTCCAACCAGCTCGTGTTCTGCCAGATTTGCGGCACGACCACGCAACGCTGCGCGATTCTCTCCGACCGTGCGCTCCGCCAAGGCCCGCGCTCGGTTGTGCTGAATCTCCGTCGGAGTCCGGGTCGCGGACTCCTGCAATTCCCGATCAACCATGCTAAGGATCTGCTCGGCAAACGCGCTGCCAACGGAAACGTCGGGGATCGGATCGGGGGGCTGCCGCGCGTATTCATTCCAGTAGTCAACCGACACCATCAACAGGCCATGTTCATGCCAGGCGTCACGTCGCCAGGCCAGAGAAAAATCGCCCCCCTCCTTCGCCAGTCGTTGGCGCAATGGCCCGTCCACCTCATTGCACAGGTGGTGCATTAGCACATCGATCGCCGCGTTCTCGAAGTACCCCAGCGGCAGCGTGCGCCAGGCGATCATCACGCCAGCGCGGTTTGGGTGTGGGAGGGAGATCTGAATCGTTTCCGCTTCAAGCCGCTTCGGCTCCGCCCGTCGCGGCGGCTCGGCCCATTTCAGCTTGCCAAAACGCTGCCGTACTTGCTCCAGCACGCGCACCGTTGAGACGTCCCCGATCACGAACAGCGTCGCGTTGCCCGGCACAAACCACCGCCCTAGGAACTCGTTCACCTCGTCCGCCGACAGATCCTTCAGCGGCGCCGCCACGAACCCCGGCGGATGCTGATACGGATGATCCGGAAACATCGCTGCCAGCACGTGGCGCAGCACAATGTGGTTTGGATCATCGGCGACAACAGCGTAGTCACGGGCGGCGGCGTTCAAACCCCGCCCTGCCATCTCCGCCGTCGCCGTCAGCGGCCGCATCCGCGCCGCCTCGACGTCCAAGACATATTCCAGAAAGTTCGGCGGCAGAACCGACGAGAAGTAGCACGCGTCGCGCTCCGTCCGGCCCTCGAAACGCACTCCCGCCGCCCGAAGCTTCAACGCCGCCTCGTCGCGGTGCGCGAGTATGGCGCGCACGACGCTACACAGCCCGGGCTGGCCCGGCGGGTCGTACGCCGAGCCGACTCGGTACCAGAGCTGCACACTGACCAGCGGCAGCGCGTGGTCCTCGACGATCACCACGCGCAGCCCGCTCTCCAGCCGCTCGAATCGTGGCGGCGGCTCGCTCGCCTGCAAGAGGCCGATCAGAGCGATTGCCAAGCAGAGCACGGCGGCCTCCGGTATGCGCAGCAACACTGAACGAACGGATTCTCGCGGACTTTCCGCCCGCTATCTACTGTCTGAGGCCGACCGTCCGCAGATACAAAAACTTGGCTACTGGGTTGCAATCGCCGGCAGATTGGTTTGTATAAATCGAGGGGCAATGAGCGCGCGGCCTATAGCGCGCGCATCTAAGTCCTGTCTCAACAAGAGGTTAACGGTATCATGCCCATCGGGGAAGCACTCGTCGCCAAAGGCCTGATTACTTCCGAGCAGCTCGCTGAAGCCAAGGCCCAACAGTCACCCAGCGAGCGTATTGATCAGCTTCTGGTTCGCACGGGAACGGTCAAAGAGCGCGACATGCTGGCCATCTACGGCGAGCGGTTTTCGATGCCGGTCGTCGAGCTCTCCGAGAGCGATATCGACCGCTCGCTGATCAGGCAGGTCCCCAGCCGCCTCGTCCACAAATACGGGCTGATGCCGATCTGTCGCAACGGCAAGGCGCTCCGCGTGGCGACCTCCGACCCCTTCAACATGTACGCCATCGACGACCTGCGCGCCTCGATCAACATGCCGATCGAAACCGTTCTCGCCACCCGGGCCGAGATCCACAAGATGATCAAGGCGTTCTACGGCGTCGCCGGTGACGTGTTGACCGAGATGGTCGCGGACGCCGGCGAGATCGAGGTGCTCGACGAGACCCGGGTCGAGTCCGAAGACCTCGACGTCCAGATGGCCCAGGAAGCCTCGGTCATCAAGCTCGTCAACGAGATTCTGATCGAAGCCATCGACCAGCGGGCCAGCGACATCCACTTCGAGCCGTTCGAGCAGGATTTCGTCGTCCGCTACCGGGTCGACGGCGTTTTGCACTACGCCAACGTCCCGCCCGAGATTCGTCGCTTTCAGAACGCCGTCATCAGCCGCGTGAAAATCCTCTCCGGTCTCAACATCGCCGAAAAACGGTTGCCGCAGGACGGCGGCATCAAGCTGCGGGCCCACGGCCGCGAGATCGACCTGCGCGTCAGCGTGATCCCGATGGCCTTCGGCGAAGGCGTCGTGCTGCGGATCCTCGACCGCACCACGGTCGCGCTCGAATTGCCCATACTCGGCATGGAAGGCGATACGCTCGAACGCTTCAACGAGATCATTCATCGCCCGCACGGCATCGTCCTGGTGACCGGCCCGACCGGTTCGGGCAAGACCACCACGCTCTACGCCGCGCTGCGGTCCATCGTCACCCCCGACCTGAAAATCCTCACGATCGAGGATCCGATCGAGTACTACCTCGACGGCATCAACCAGGTCCAGGTGCTGCCCAAGGTCGGCCTCAACTTCGCCCGCGCCATGCGATCGTTCCTCCGCCACGACCCGGACGTGATTCTGGTCGGCGAGATTCGCGACCTCGAGACCGCCGAGACCGCCGTCAACGCCTCGCTCACCGGCCACCTGGTTTTCAGCACGTTGCACACCAACGACTCGGTCTCGGCGACGACGCGTTTGCTCGACATGGGCGTCGAGCCGTTCCTGATTTCCAGCTCGGTCGAGGCGGTGCTGGCCCAGCGTCTCGTCCGCACGATCTGCCCGAATTGCCGCGAGCGCTGGACGCCGGAAGAGCCCGACACGCTGCCGTCCGATTTCGGCTACAAGAAGGGCGAGACGCTCTACCACGGTGTCGGCTGCCGCGACTGCCGCGACACTGGATATTCCGGTCGCCGAGCGCTCTATGAGCTGCTCACGCTCACCGACGAGCTGCGTGAGATGATTTTGCAGCGCCGCTCGACGACCGAGATGATCCCGGTCGGCAAGAAGTACGGCATGCGCCTGCTGCGTGACGAGGGCTGGCGGGTGGTCCGCGCCGGCCACACCACCCCCGCCGAAATCCTCCGCGCCACCAAAGTGTAGCGTCCGCGCCCCGCACCGGACGTTCCCCCAATGGGACCGGCTGCCAGCCGGTGGAATGTCGCGGCGGGCTCCTCGCCCGCCGAATGTAACGCCCAGGCCCCGCACCGGACGTCCAATCCGAGCCGTAAGTGCGAGCGAGGGACTGACCGCTGGACCGAGAACCTTTCTCGGTCCGATTGATCGGAGGCCGGGACAGATTTTCACAAGGACGGTGCGAGAAAGGATCCTCGCACCAGCGACGCTACAGAGCAGTGCCACACTCG
>JBHHZX010000085.1:0-11976 GCA_046758265.1 Phycisphaerae bacterium | reverse complement strand
AGCGTCTGACGCTGTCTTTCAGCAACTGCCAGAAGTCGGCTTTCACGAGGTGCGGCGGGACGTTCCAAAGCGTCGCGCCGACCACGAGTGGGCCCAGCGTCGGCCCGTATCCGGCCTCGTCGATGCCGGCCACCAGGGGCACCTTACCACTCCAGCACGTAGAAAACCGCCGTGAAAATGCAGTCGGCGCCGATCAGCGCGACGATGCTCTTGACGACCGTCGTGGTCGTGGCCCGGCCGACCCCCTCCGCGCCCCCGCGGACGTTCAGGCCTTCGTAGCACGCCAGTCCGGCGATGATCGCGCCGAAGACGACCGACTTCGACAGCCCGGTCAGGTAGTCCGCCAACCCGATCGCCTCGGCGGTCAGGTCGATATAGGTTTGCGGGGTGATGTCGAGCACGTAGACGCCCGTCAGAAAGCCGCCGAAAACGCCAACCACGTCGGCCAGCGCCGTCAGACCGATCATCATGACCGCGGTGGCGATGACGCGCGGGACGACCAGGAAGCGGATCGGATCCAGCGCGTGCGCCTTGAGCGCCTTGATCTCCTCCCCTTCGACCATCGCGCCCAGCTCGGCGGCGATCGACGCGCCTGCAAACCCGCTCAGCAGGATGGCCGTGATCAAGGGACCCAGTTCGCGAAAGACGGCGATCGCGACGACCGTCGCGGTTTGTTCAAGCTGGCCATAGGTCTCCAGCGTGGGCGCCAAGTTGAGCGCGAGGATGATGCCGATGAACACCTGCACGAGCATCACAATGGGGATGCTGCGGACGCCGAAGCGGAAGCTCTGCTGGGAAAAGGCTTGCGGGCGGATGCGGGCGCCGCGACCGAGGATGGCCCACAGGAAGCGCTGGCCGACTCCGCCCAGCAGCCGCGTCAGTCCGCCCACGTACGTGACCGCCCGGAGTAGTCCGGCGAGCCAGCCGCGGACGCCGCCGCCGACCGCTTCGGGCACGCGCCGCCATTGCGCCGACGGGGATGGGCCCGGCGGAGCGCTCATGCCTGGCGTGCCTCGCTGATGCTGTCGGCGACGGTGAAGAACTTGTCGAGCCGGGTGATCTCGAACAGGCTGCGGACGCGCGGTTGCAGGCCGACCAGCACGACTTTGCTCTCGTGGTGCATGGCGCGCCGTTTGAGTTCGACGACGGTGCCGACGCCGGAGGAGTCTACGTAACCGACTTCGCTGAGTTCGAGGATGATTCGGGGGGGCCTCTCGTCGAGCAACTTGAGGAACATGCCGCGCAGTTGCGGGGAGGTTCGCAGATCGATCTCCCCCTTGAGATGCACGATCGTCACATCCTGCTCCCGCTCGGCGCGCACGTCCAGGTTGTGCCGTTGTTCGTTCATGCCTCTCCAGCCTGAGAGTCCTGAGCGGCGGCCGCGGGCCGCTGGTACTTTCGCATAACGAGTTGCATCCCGCCACCCGCGGCGTGGGAGTATTCGGCCGCGTCCATCAGACTGCGGATGATGTGTACGCCGAGGCCGCCGGGCCGCAGGTCGTCCAGATCGCGTCCGCAGATTTCATCGAGCGGTACCTGCCTGCCGAAATCGCGGATGCGAATTTCGATCCCCGCGCCCTGCGCCGGATCGTGCAGGGCCCGTGCTCCGATCTCGATTCTGTGGCCCGGCTCGGCATCGTACCCGTGACGAATTACGTTGCTAAGCGCTTCGTCAACCGCGAGCACGATATCCGCGGTCTGCTGCTCCGCCCAGCCATGCTGCGCTGTCCAGGCGCGGAAGGCGTCGCGGACGCGCGGCAACTCCGCCACCTCGCTGGTTATCTCGAGGTTCAGAACGCCCTGGCCGTTCATGGCGATCGCCTTGGTCTCCGGTCGAGTCCGCCCGCAGGGTCTGCACTTTGTTCGTCGGACTGCGGCGATCGAGTTCGCAGCGTCACTTCACCGCGCTGGCGCGCCTCGCGCCAGCGGGCGACCGCCGCGGCGCGCAGTGGTTCCGCGTCGTAATACTGATACCCATGGGTTTCGCCGCAAAGCCGCCGGAGCGCAAGGATCGCGTACATTCGCACACCGCGATCGCGGTCGTTGAGCAGTTCGATCAGCAGATCGACGGCGTCGGCGTCGCCGGCTTCGGCAAGTTGCACCGCCGCCCGCACCCGGTCCAGCGGGTAAGGCGAAACGAGTTGCCGGCGCCGGGTCCCGGCGGGGTCGCACCCGGACGCACAGGCCAGGCCGACGGCCGCCAGGCCCAGCCCAGCGACGATTGCGGTGGCGTGCGCTCGAAGCATTCCGCGATTATAGGGAATTGTACCAATCGACCAACCGCCTCGCGTTGCGAGACCTCACGTTCTTTCCGGATACATTCTTAATAGCTCTAGTATTTCCTCGGCGTCCAAATCCGCGATCGAGGCCTTGATCCGGTGTGCGCGCCCGACGCGCTCAGCCGGCCCAAGCCCGACCACCCGCATTCCCGCCGCCAGTGCCGCCTCAACTCCGCTTGTCGCGTCTTCCACCACCACACATTGCGCGGGCCGAAGCCCCAAGCGTCCGGCCGCCGCCAGGAAGACCTGCGGGTCGGGCTTCGAGCGGTCAATGTCGTTGCCGTCCACGAGTACGTCGAGCAGCGGGCGGATGCCCAGCCGGTCGATGACGGCACCGGCGTTCTTGCTGGACGAAGCGACGGCCACCGCTACGCCACGCGCCCGCAGTTCGCGCAGCAAATCTGCGGCGCCGGGAAGCAGATCGGCCGGCGTCATCCTGGCGACGCGGGCAAGATAGTCTTCATTCTTTCGCTGGGCAATTTCTTCCTTCTGCGCAGCGGTGAATTCGCCGGCGCGGTCCCCCAGGACTCTCGCCATACTTTCCGTTCGGCTCAAGCCCCGCAACGCTTCGTTGGCTTGCCGGTTGAACGGAATGCCGAGATCATCGGCGAGCCACTGCCAGCTTTGATAGTGCAGCTCGGCCGTGTCGGTCAGGACGCCGTCGAGATCGAAGATTACCGCGGTTCTTGCCGGTCGCATGGTTCCCTTGCGTACATTCTATTCCTGCGGTTTCCCCAAGAGGACGTGTCGGTCAACACGGAAGACGTCGTCCGGCGGATCGTTGCGCCAAATGAGACTGACGCGCGTGAGGCGAAACGTCAGCGGGCGCCAGCTTTCCCGGAGCGAACTTGTCAGTTCCTCCAACGCGGCGGCGCTGCGCACCTGGCCGAGGCTCAGATGCGGCGTGAACCCCCCGCCGTAGCGCGATGCGTCGTCGCGCCCGGGAATCGCGGCCTGCAAGGCCGCTTGCAGGCATTTGACCGCGCCAACCGGCTCGGGCGCGAGCCAGATCGTATAGCTGGTTCGGCCATGGCGGAAATGTCGGATTTTACACAAGACGATTTCAAATGGATCGATGTCGGTCGCCGCTGCCCGCAACGCGCTCGCCGCTTCGTCGAACGCCTCCCGCGGCTGGAAGGGGTAGAGCAACGTAATGTGCGGCATCCAGCGGCGGGCCTGCCGGTCGTGCACGCGCCGAATGGCCTGGATCGGCCCCCAGCACTCTTCCGGCGGGATCAGCACGACGGCAGTTTGGTGGGTTTTATTGCTCATTGTCGGGTCGAGCGATCGGCGACGGGTCGATTCAGGCGGCTACGCACTACCCGTCGCTCGGGATGCTGTGCCCGTCTCCGCCGTCTTCGGCCGGATCAGGCTGAGCACGACGTTGACGATCAAGGCGCAGACAAACGCCAGCGGCAGGTTGTAGATTTCGACACCTGTCGCCTCCGCGTCGTAAACGTTGGGCCAGACGATCGCGACGATGAACCCTACCAGCATGCCGGCGAGGCAGCCGGCGTACGAGGCCCGCTTCCACAACAACAGCAGGATCAGTTGCGGGCCGAACGAGGCGCCCAGAATGGCCCAGCCGTATGTCAGCACGTACTTGTATACGCGAATCTCCTGATTAATCACCATCAGCACGGCCGCCACGCCCAACACGAACACGGTCAGGCGGTTTATCAGCAGGTGTGACCTTTCCGGGCGAGGGTCGATGACGCGGGCGTACAGGTCGCCGGCGGCGGAACTGGCGGCCACCACGAGTTGGCTGTCGGCGGTCGAACAGATCGCCGCCAGCACGGCAGCAAGCACCATTCCCGAGAGGACGCCGGGCAACATGTGCATCGCCGAGAGCACCAGCCCCAGTTCGCCGTAGATGTCCGGTTTTTCCAGCATCTGCTGGCCCCAGATTGCGCCGGCCTGCGTCATCGACCGGGCGATCAGGCCGATGGTGACGGCTCCCCAATAGACCATCAGGCCCCAGAAGAACGAGACGACGCCGGCCAATCGGGCTTCTTTGCGCTGCTTGAGCGCCATGAAGCGCACCAGCACGTGCGGCTGTCCGGGGTAACCGAAGTTGATCCCGAGTGCGCCGGAGCCGAGCAGAAAGCCGATGAACGCAATAACGCCCACGCTGGGCGTGAAGTCGAGCAGTTCGGGACTGACTGTTTGTAACTGCTGCGAGACGAATGTGTAGCCGCCTTCGGTTAGCAGCAAATAGGTGGGAAAGACCACCAGCGTGCCGACCATCAGCAGCGCTTGCAGGAAGTCGGTCCAGCAGACCGCCCGGAAGCCGCCGGTCACCGTGTAAACGAGCACGATCGCCGCCCCAATTAACACCCCGCGCTGGTAGTTGATCTGCTCAAAACTGGCTTCGAAGGCCTTGCCGGCCGCGGCGAACTGGGCTGCAACGTAGAGAAACATGGCCACCAGGATCACGATTACCGAAAGCGTGCGGACCAGCGGTGCCCGCTCCTTGAAGTAAAACGCGAAGAAATCGGGCAGTGTCACCGCGCCGAGGGCGCGGGCCCGGTCGCTCAGCCGGCCGGCAATTACGAACCAGTTGAACAAAAAGCCGAGCAGACATCCCGGGATAATCCAGTAAGCTTTGACGCCTTCGGTAAACGCCCAGCCGACCAGACCCAGCGTGACCCAGCCCGACTCGCTCGAGGCCGAGGCCGAGAGCGCCGCCACCCAGCCGCCGAGCGAGCGCCCCGCCAGGAAATAGTCCTCGTCACTGCGCCGCGCGTAGCGGGCCGAGTACAGCCCGATCGCCACGATCGCGAGTGTGTACAGTGAGAAAGATGCGACGACGACGGGTGTCTTTACGGCAAGCAGCAGCTCTGGCATTTGACCCCCTTATCGCGCTGGGTCGAAAGGCAAAGCGGATAATCTACCGACACCCACAGACAGACCTCGCGAGTCTAATCGGGTTTCCCGCCCGCCCCACCCGGCTTGCGCGACACCTTTTTGACCTTCGGCTGAAGCGAGTGCTTCTTCTCGATCGGCACGACAAACTTTTGAAACTTCGGGTCGCGATCGTTGGTGTGGATCTCGATGCGTACACCCTCATCCGGAAATCCGGCAAACGGCGGGAGAGTAACGCGGAGCTGATGCGAAGCGAACTCCGTCTTGCCCGCCCGCGAACGTCGCGCCGATAGCCTGTGGACCTTTACGCTCGGATGGCTGGTTTTGATTTCCGTGATTTCGATCGGCTGATCCTCCGTGTAGTTCACACGCAGCGTGCGCGAGCCGACCCGCGTCTGAGTCGGCACGATCCGCAGACGGTCCGGCCGAACCGAGACACGGTCCAGCACGATCGCAGTGACCGGAATCGACATCGTCGGCAGCCGCTCGACGCCGGTTTCCAGAACCACGGTCGTGCGGCTGATCCCCAACCTCAGCGGCGGCTTGGTGCGGGCAACCAGCTTGTACTTCGCGCCCGCCTCGATCTCTTCCAGGTTGACTTCGAACGGTGCTCGCGGGTCGAGCGGCCGGATCTTGGGGAACACCTTTGCCTGCAAGTTGTTGTGCAGCTCGATCGACTCCGCCTTCTCGGACTCCGGCCTGATCAGGCCAAATCCGACTACCGCGTACGGTTTGGCGTCGAAGACATGCCAGACCTCGCCGTACACCCGGAACCGGATCCGCGGCTCGACGGGGTCGTTGGTTTCGATCGTGATCGTGTGGGTGACCTTCTTCCGGTTTTTCCTGGTGTCGTAGGTGACCAACATGGTGTCGGCTTCGCCCGGCGCCAGCTCGTTTTTCCTTGGCTTCGCCACCGTGCAGCCGCACGACGACTTGACGTTGATGATCTTGAGCGTTGCGTCGCCCGCGTTCCTCAGCTCGACCTCGGTCTCGCACGGGTCGCCGTACCAGACCTGCCCGAAGTTCCATTCCTTCTGACTGAGGACCAGACGGGGTCCGGCCGTCGCTTGGTTCGCCGAGTTGTCCGCCGGTGCCGGTTCCGTATTCTGCCCGTTGGAAGAATTGACTGCAGCCAGTAGCGCGCCGAGCGCGACTGTGCGGGTCCGTCGTCTCGTTAACACGATTAGTCCTTACATCTGGAACAAAGGGTTCTCACGTTACGCGAAAGGCGTCATTTTGAGAGAAAAGGCGGCCCACCGCAACGGATTCTGCTGCGCGGGCGTCACGATCGGGAGCAACTCGACTGTCACCAGGGTGGCGTCCGCCAGAGCGAAACGCGACCCGCAAACTTGGCGAGCGACAAACCTGCCACACACCCACCCGACTCTGCGCCCGCCGCCCGACCGATTGACCGGAGGGAGGTCCGCTCGCAGAATGCTTCTTTCGATTCTTCAGGTTCGCAGCACCGAGGTGACCCGTGGGAAAACGACCGAAATATGGGGTGAACGTTCGCCTGGATCTCAAGTGCCCGATGCCGGACGGCGTGAAGCTCTCCACCGACGTGTATGTGCCTGACAAGGACGGACCCTGGCCGGTCGTGTTCATCCGGACGCCGTACAGTAACAACGATCCGGTCAAGAAGATTCCGCTGGCGCGCGAGTTCGCGGCCAACGGGTACGCGGTGGCGATCCAGGATGTGCGCGGTCGCTACGACAGCGAAGGCGAATGGGAGCCGTTCTTCAACGAGGCCGGAGATGGTCTCGCGGCCCAGGGCTGGCTCGCCGAGCAGGATTTCTGCAACGGCAACGTCGCGCTGATGGGACGCTCGTACGAGGGCTTCTGCGTGTGGATGGGGACGTTCGGGCATCACCCGGCGGTCAAGGCGATTATCCCCATCGTTGCGCTGCCCGATCCGGTGATCAACGTCCCGTGGCAGAACGGCTCGGTCTTCTGGACAATGATCACTTGGGCGCTATTCGTGCACGGCCGGACCAACCAGGACACCGAGCAGTACGACTGGGAGTCGGTTTACGGGTTCCGTCCGCTGGACCGGCTTGACGAGCGGCTCGGCTTCGTCAGCCGGGCCTGGCGCGAATGGATGGCTCATCCCCTCAAGGACGAATACTGGCGGCGGGCCTGCTACATGCACCGCATGTCCGAGCTGGACGTGCCCGCGTTGCACATCACTGGCTGGTACGACGACGACGGGCCGAGCACGTTTAACAACTTCCCCAACGCCCGGCGCCTCGCGAAGAGTAAAAACGAGCAATACGTGCTCATCGGCCCCTGGCCGCACCGGACGAACACCAAAACCATTATTCCGGGCGTCGATTTCGGGCCGGAAGAGGTCATCGACATCAACGGCTTCATCCTCGACTGGCTCGACAAGCAGGTCGGGGGCCGGCCGGAGAACTGGGGCGATCGCAAACGGGCCCGCATCTTCTTGATGGGCGAAAACCAGTGGCACGACATGGAAGACTGGCCACCGCCGCGGATCACAGAGCGCTCCCCCTATCTCGATTCAGGCGGCAACGCGAACTCACTCTTTGGCGACGGAAAGCTACTGTGGGACCGGTTTCCAACCGGTCAGCCGGGTGGCATGCCCGCACGCCCGGGTGGCATGCCCGCACGGGGCGCAGCCACGGGCGGGCATGAAGCCCCCTTCGACGAATACGTCTACGACCCTGACCACCCGACGCCCTACTTGTACGACGCCGGCACGCTCCAGGTCGGCGGCCCGTTCGACGCCCGACCGGTGCAGCGCCGCGACGACGTGCTGTGTTACACGAGCGAACCGCTGACCGAGGACCTCGTGATCTGCGGCCGCGTGTTCGCCGAGCTGTCGGTCTCTTCATCAGCCGAGGACACCGAGTTCTGCGCGCTGCTCTGCGATGTGCATCCCAACGGCGAGGCTCGCCAGCTCTGCGACGGCAACGTGCGGCTCGCGCTTCGCGATTCGCTCGAAAAGCTCGATCCCTTGCCGCCCGGCGAGATCGCGCAGGTCCGCATCGACATGTGGGCGACGGGCGTTCGTGTGTTCAAGGGCCACCGCCTCCGGCTGCAAGTCTCGTCCGCCGCGGTCCCCGCGTTCGCTCCGCACACGAACACGCTCGAACCGCCCGGCAGCGCTACAAAGGTCGTCATCGCCACGAACCGCGTCTACCATGACAGAGACCACCCCTCGCGCCTGCTGCTGCCGCTGGTGGAGGAGGCGTGACAACACGGCCCACACGGCCGTGCCGCCCACTAGGGTTTTTCCTGACGTGTGCCATGGCTGTGTCAGGCGTGCACGCTCGCGGGTGCTCTGCGCAGTGAAGTAGGGTGTGTCTCAGACGCACCTCTTGAGTCGGGTCGCGAAGAAAACGGTGCGTCAGGGACACACTACAAGGTGAACAATGAACCTCACTGACGATGAAAGACGCATGCTCGACGGGCAGCGAGGCGAGGCGGTCGCGAGAGCATTGGATTACCTGATCCAGTTCGGCGACGCGTTCGGGGCCGAGCGGTTCGTGGACGTGATCTACGCCCACTACCCGGCCGAGATGTCGATCTATCGTGGTAACGTCGAGGACGGCGTCGAGTACGCCGAGACCGGCGCCCGCGTCCGCATCCCGACCACCACGTCCACGCTCGCCTGCGACCTCGACCAGTGGCAGCGCGTCGGCTGCCCAGAGCCGGTCTACCAGCTCCAGGCGCAGATTGTGCCCGCCCACCGCAACATGGGCGTCCTCGGCACATACACGTGCACGCCGCAGCATCTTGGCTTCATCCCGCCCAAGGGCTCGTTCATCATCAGCGTCGAGTCGGCGGCGATCGTCTACTACAACTCGGTGCTGGGCGCCCGCACGAACCGCGGCGGCATCTTCACACGGTTCTCCGCCGTCACGGGTAAGTACCCCCTGACGGGCTATCTGCTCGACGAGAACCGCCGTGGCACGCAGCTCTTCAAGATCAAGCTGCAGCCCGACGATCTGCAAAGCGACGCCGACTATTCGGCCCTGGGCTTCCACGTCGGCGGGCTGGTCGGCAGCGAGGTGCCCGTGCTCGATCAGATCGGCACGCCCGACCAGAGTAACCTGCTCGCGCTCGGGGCGGCGTTGGCGACCAGCGGCTCGGTCACGCTCTTCCACGCCCCCGGCCACACCGCCGAGGCCGATTCGGTCGAGCAGGCGTTTGGCGGCTGCAAACCGAGAGAGACGCACGAGGTCGGGCGCAAGGAGATTGAACAGGTATACGAGAAGCTGACGACGATCGCGTCCGGCAGCAAGGTCGATTTCGTCACGCTCGGCTGCCCGCACTACACGCTCGACCAGTTGCGCTACGTCGCCGACTGGTTCCAGCAGAACAAGAAACGCGTGCACCCGGACGTGCGGCTGTGGATCTGCACGAACCGGATGACCAAGCAGGCCGCGACGTGGGAGGGCGTCACGCAGCAGATCGAATCCGGCGGCGGCCTGGTCATCTGCGATAGTTGCCCGGTCGAGAGCCACATGCGACTCTCGACGTGCAAGGAATTCGGCCTCAAGACGCCGCAGTGCGAAGCGATGGTCACCGACTCGTGCAAGATGGCCCGCTACGTGGGCGACCTGCTCGGCTGCCAGACGGCATTGCGAACGCGCGAGCAGTGCCTGCAAGCCGCGGTGTCTGGTAAGCTGCTGTAGCGGCCCGCGCCCTCGCGCGGCCGTCGCGAGCCGAGCCGCGAGCGTAAGCGAGCGCTCAAGCATCCCGGCTCGAGTTGATGGCTCGAACTGGCCGATTGCCGGACAGCTCGGCAATCCCACCCGGGCCTGGGAATACTCACCAACCGGGTCAGCTCGAAAGGGGCGTGACCCCATGATGTTACCGCAGGAGTCGTTCAAGGCCGAGCTGCCTGATAACTTAGAGCGCGCGACAGCTGTCGCGATGGTCAGGCCCGCAGTGGAGGCCGATGGGTTCCGTTTCCTGCGCGCCGATCCAGACTCGCCGAACGCGCCGTGCCTGATTTTCAAGGCACAGGACTGTCCCCTGACCCTGTACCTCGTGAATCACAGACGTTACGGTTCCATGTATACGTTCATCCTGGATTTCGAGCTTGGCTGGCTAGGGTCGGCCCTTGCTGGTGGGTTGCCGGTGAATCGCTTTCCATACCAAGTCGTTCGCCGTATCGTACTTGAGCTACGCCGCAGGGGCGCACGCGCGCGGAGATATCACATCGCCGAGGAGGCTGAGGACAAACCGGTGTGAGCCAGCGAACGAAAGAGGGGACGACAGAGGGGATAAGGAAGCGGATAAGCCCATTCTCGCGGCGCCCGAAAGGCCCAGCCTCACTGCTCGTGCCTATCCTTGGCACGCTGACGTGGAGTCGCGACGGGGGCCCGAAAATCAGGTTATCCCTTTTCTCCGATATCCGTTTTTTCCGGGTTCTGCGGTAGACGCGGAAGATGGCGGGATGCCCCAGCCTAGGGTGGGGAGACCGAATCGACGGTAGGGGCTACCGGTAGTTGCCCAGGCATGGCACCGTCAGGCGGACTTCCATCGGGCCGCTAGGCTCGAAGCCTGGGGTACGCAGCGCGAAGGTCGACGCAGCGGCCGGGGCCTGGCCGGCCGTAGAGTCCGAGCCGGCAGCGCGAGCGAGCGGTCAAGCTGGTACGCCGGGTCGACCGCGCAAGCCGCGCAGCCACGCGAGTCAGCGGTGCAAGGAGTCGACGATGTCGAGCGATACGTTAGACCTACGCTACTGGCGGTTCTTTCTGGCCATTGAGGCAGACCTGATCGTCCTGTCTCGCTACGTCCAGATTGCCATGGATAACCGTTCCACTTACTCGATCGAGCTTGCCAGGATACTCCTCAGTGCCTGCTCCGAGGTGGACGTGATTTCGAAGCTGCTCTGTCAACAGATAGACCCCGAACAGCGAGCAGGGAAGATCACCGAGTATCAACGCGTAATTCTCGGGAGGTTCCCGCACCTTACATCGATGGAGGTTCTCATACCTCGCCACGAACTGGCTTTGCGTCCGTGGAAGCAATGGGAAACGGCGAGTCCGCCGTGGTGGCAGAATTACCAGGACGTCAAACACACGCGCCATGAGCATTTTCCTAAGGCGAATCTGGACAACACATTGCACGCGGTCGCCGGGCTCTTGTGCCTGGAATTGTACTTGTACGGCAACGCGGATGGCTTCAACCGTGCCAACCTCGACCCTTGGACGCAACTCTTCACGATCGAGAGACCACCGCCCCGCCTTGTCGTCGCAACGAGCAGGCCCCACTACGGTCTGCCGGACGATCCGGACCCCGATAGCTGAGGGGACACCATGCCCGATCAGAGAATCAAAGCCCGCCCGGTCGTCAAAGGCCGCGTCGAGGCCGAAGCGCTCGTTTGTCACAACGCCTTCTCGTTCCTTGGCGACGTGGATATGGACACCGGCGTCATCGTCGCCAAGGGGCATGAGCACGAAGGCGAGTCGATCGCCGGGAAGGTGATGATCTACCCCGAGACGAAGGGCTCGTCCGGCGGGTGCATCGTGTTGATGACGCTGGCCAAGCGGGGCAAGCAGCCGGCGGCGATCGTGCTTGAAAAACCCGCCGACCCGAACATCGTCGAGGGCGCGATCCTGGCCGGCGTGGCGCTGGTCTGCGAGCCGGAGGAAAGCCTCATCGCTTCTGTTCCCGACGGTGCGTTGGTGAGCGTGGACGGCACAACGGGGGAAGTGTCCTGGAACGAGTGATCCGCAGTGAGAACGCACTGGCGGGCAAGCCGCCAGTGGCACCCCACAGATCGGGCGCCTGATAGGGGGCGAATCGCGACCCCACCTCGGGACGAGGTGGGCTACCCACGGGTCGGAGACCGGCC
>JBHHZX010000084.1:0-12190 GCA_046758265.1 Phycisphaerae bacterium | reverse complement strand
TTTGCCGAGGGTTTCGGCCGACGGCTCGGAGCCGGTCCCCTTTTTCAACGGACAGCCAGGCCGCAGGGACCGATTCCAGCGGCATTTCTCAGGGCGCACGCCTATCGAGACCACGAGCCTGATGAGGGCTCCTTTGGGCCTGGTGGAGGGGCGCGCACGTACAACCGGTTGGCTCGCTGCGGCGCTCAAGATCACGGCGAAGACGCGGCGAGGGTAAGGTTGATCGGCGTAGCAGCCCGCGCGACGAGGGCCATCATGACCGTAGGCCGCCGAAAGGGGCAGTGGTCGGCTTCTCCGCGGGCGAGAGGTGCCGATACCAGAACACGTACATGCCGCCCAGACATAGCAAGAAGATCACCAGCGTGTACGAGAAAGCCTGAAAATTGCGCACGACCAGTTGCATCGGCAGCAGGAAGAGGGTGATCTGCCAGCCTAACGTAAACGGCAGGGCGAGCAGGTCACGACGATGTTCGCGCGTCATCGCCTCGCGAACGTCGGGGGCCAGCGTCCGCTTCAGCCGCCCCCACAGTCCAAAGGGACGCGTGGTTCGATAGAAATGCTCCGCCACCTTCGGATCGGTCGGCTTGGTGAGGTAAGTGCCTAAGATCGAGCCGATCAGCCCGATGACCACAAGATAGGTGAAGCTGGCCAGTTCAGCAGGGAATTCCTGCGGGAACACCCCTTGCAGGAACGCATTGACCTGTGGAAACAGCCGATCGAGCAGCGCGGCCGTCAGACCAAAGATCGTACCGAAGACCACCCCGCCGGCGTTGAAGCGCCACCAGTAGAACTTGAGCATGGTGGGAACGAGCATGCCGCCCCCCAGCCCCATGATGATCCATCCCCAGATTTCGTTGATGCTGGCCGAGCCATAGGCCATCGCGAACCCACCGGCCACCACGATCAGAATGTACAAGTAGGTGGACAGCAGCAGCTCGCGATTGCCCGCACGTGGTCGCCAGTATCTTTGGTAGATGTCGCGCGTGAAGTACGCCGCGCTCTGATTGACCGCCGAGTCGAACGTGGACATGGAGGCAGCGACGAGCGCGATGAGCAGCAAGCCGCGCAACCCGGCCGGGATCTTGAACAACAGCACCGCCGGCAGGATCCGCTCGGGGTTCACCGCACCGTCGGGGCTGACCAGCTTGAGGCGCGTCGCCCAGTCGTCGCCCAGCAACTGGTGAAGCCCGGAGATCAACTCCTGCGGCTGACTGGCCGGCGCGTTGATGATCGCAGCCACTCTCTCATCCCACAGGTTGCTGGGAATCTCACCGAGGTGCTGCTTGATGAGCAGGGCGGCCTGGGCCAAGACCTCCTGATCGGGGAACAAGTCGTTTACGAGGAACAGGCCCAGCACGGCGAAGCCCATCATCATCGGCCAGCGGAGCGAGATCAGCGAGACCCACAGGAAGGTCAACGTGCCGCAGGCGCGCTCGTTCGGCGCGCCGAAGTACTTCGGATCACCGCCCAGGCCCATGCCATAAAGCACGTTGCGCACAAGGTAAAACAGGGCGAACAGCGCGAGGTAGCGAAAAGCCTGGTATTCCTCACCCTTGGGCATGGTGGTGTACCAGTGCGGCACACTGCTGAGCCACTCCTCGCTGCCCGTAACCTCCTGTGCGAGCCCGCCGATGTCGCCGCCCTGGTCCGAGATCGCGACGACCGCCATTGTCGTAACGGAGACCACCGCGATCAGGATGATGAGGGACTGAAACAGGTCTGTGTACACCACGCCGTAGAAGCCGGAGACCATAGTGTAGATGCTCGCTACGCTGATCATGATCAACGCGCAGACCATCGGTGAGAAAGGTAGAAACATCGAGAGGAACAGCCCGACGCCTTTGATCAGGTAGGCTAAGCTGGCGACGACCCACACAATCACGGAAATCGCGGTCACAACCCGCGCCACGTTTCCGCTGATGCTCTCGCCGAAGCGGTAGATCATCCATTCGGCGGCGGTCATGCAGCGCGAGCGGTAGTGCCACTTGCCGGTCCAGAGCAGCAGGACCGCCATGATCAGGACCGCCCCGCCGCGAAACTCGATGTAGAATCCCCGGGGACCGAGCATGAACAAGAATGAGACGATCAGCATGGTGCCGGTCATGTCGAGCTGGGAGGCCATGCCCGAGATGCCCAGCGCCCACCACGGCAGGCGTCGTCCACCCAGAAAGTAATCCTCGAGACTGGCGGACGCCTTCCGGGTCAAGATGAAGCCGAGGGTGATCAAGAACAGGAAGTAGACTGAGATGATGCTGTAGTCGAACGTGCTCAGGTTTGGCAACGCCGAAACCTCCGAGTTTTGATTCATCGAATGGGGGGCGTCGGTGCACTATACGGCGTGCGACCGGTTTCGTCACTCGCATGGTCCGCCGTCAGCGGCATCGCGGCAACGCCGGCAACGCTTAGAGCAGACCCATGCGAAGCGGTCTTCGCGCAACCCGGCCACGGTGGCCTGCACGATGGCTCGCATGCGCGTGGCGCGCAGCTCGGCCGCCCCGACGCGCGCCCGGCGGGCGCCTGCAATCCGCGCCGCCAGCGCCTCAAACCCGGCGCTACACCCGCCGACCCGCACCCGCACCCGGATGCCCACGCCGGCAACGTTCGCCCAGCGAATTAACGGCCGCCGGCCAGCGTGCTGCTCGCCCAGATGGATCGTGGTGCAGGACGTCAGCGACGTTCCCAGCAGCAGGACATATCCGCCGTCGTCGCAGAGTCGCTGGAGCGGCAGCATCGGCTCATTCCAGTCGCGATCGGCCAGGTAGCGCTCGGCGTTGCGCCCGATGGCCGCGAACGAGCTGAGCGGATGGTTGCTCCGCACCGCCCCGGGCCGACGGCGGAGCGTCTCCGCGATGACGCCCATCGCCTTTGCGGCCTGGCATTGTAGCGGCCGAATTCGGCGTACCCTGCTGGTCAGGCCAGTTGAACAGAACAACAGTGTTCGCCTTGACGGCGACGGAGCTGGTCCGGACGATGGCGTCGCGCTTGTTGTGATTTGCCACAGGAGGTAGCCGGTCCACATGCCCAACCAGATCGTCGCTCTTGACGGAACCTGGTCGCTGTGCGGCTTTGATGGCTATGGGCGGACGATCGACGCGCGTGAGCTTCCCCAGAGCCTGGACAACCTGGCGTGGATTGACGCGGTCGTGCCCGGCTCGGTGTATCTCGACCTGAAGCGAGCGGGCTGGATCGACGACATTTACGCCGGCTGCAACACGCTGGCCGCCCGCTGGGTTGAGCTGAACTACTGGTTTTATCGCCGGCGTTTCGATGCCCCCGCCGTCTCCCGGGCATCTCGGTGCTTTCTGGTCTGCAACGGACTCGACCTCGATGCGATTGTCTATCTGAATGGGAAAGTCGTCGGTGAACACCACAACGCTTTCCGGGCGCTCCGGATCGACGTAACTGATCAACTGACCGCGAAAGACAATGAGCTGATCGTGCGCGTTGACAGCGGGCTGCTGGGCGCGGCCGACCGGCGCGGCGGGGACTATAACCTGGATGTGACCGCGATAGCCTCCAAGCGGGCCCACCTGCGCAAGCCGCAGTTCGCCTGTCGCTGGGACTGGGCGCCACGCTTGATGAACGTGGGCATCGGCAAGGGCGTGCGCCTGGAAGTGTGTGAGCTCGCGCGTCTCGCGTATGTCGTCATCACGCCGGCGCTCAGCGACGACCACCAGCGAGCAGTGCTGCGTGTACGGGCGTTGGTCGAAAACGTGACCGACCGCGACCAGACCCTGGCGTTGCGTTGCCGTCTGGCGGGCGCGGATATCGAGCGTCGCGCTGAGTCAGTGCTGCCAACCGGAGTCGGCGAGATCCACTGCGAGCTGCCGGTCGATCAGCCGAAGCTTTGGTGGCCGCGCCCGCTGGGCCGGCCGCATCTCTACGACGTTGAGGTCACTCTGCTGGCGAACGGCTCCGAGCTCGAAACCTGTGGCCGGCGAACTGGCCTCCGCCGAGTGGAGCTGCGGCAGGATCCGGATCCCCAAGGCGGACGTTTTTTTCGCCTGGTGATCAACGGACGGCCGGTTTTCTGCAAGGGTGCCAACTGGGTCCCGGCGGACCTGCTCTACCCGTCGGTCAAGCGACAAGACTACGAAGTGCTCGTCGGGCTCGCGGTCGAATGCGGTTGCAACATGCTGCGTGTCTGGGGAGGCGGGGTGTACGCGGACCACGCCTTTCTCGACGCGTGCGACCAGGCGGGCATCCTGGTCTGGCACGACCTCATGTTCGCGTGCTCGAAATACCCCGGCGACGATCCGGCGTTCGTCCGCCAGGTGGAGGCCGAGGTACGCCACAACGTCCGCGAGCTCGCCTGCCACCCGAGTCTCGTCCTCTGGTGCGGCAACAACGAAATCGAGCTGGGCGTCCGCGACGGCTGGATTACGTCGTACGACAGCGCATCGCGCCCGTGCCACGACCTGTTTCACCAAGAGCTGGCAGATATCGTCGCCCAGGAGGATGGGACGCGACCGTACTGGCCCACCTCGCCGTGGTCGCCCGACGGCTCGCATCCCAATAACCCGTCCATAGGCGATCAACATCCGTGGTCCGTTTCACTCGGCGAGGCCAAGGGAGACTACTGGCGGTACCGCAATGACAGCAGCCGCTTTCCCAACGAAGGCGGCATGCTTGGTCCGAGCACGTTGAAAACGCTGCGCCAGATCCTGCCTGAAAGCGCGCGGCGGATCGGCAGCCGGACGTGGCTTCATCACGACAACGCGCAGAACACCTGGCGCGGCGAGCCACTGCTCGATCACTTGTTGCGCGTGAACCTGTGCGACCGCCCCGACAAGCTCTGCTTCGAGGACTACGTGCACTACAGCGCGATCCTGCAAGGCGAAGCGCTGGAGACAGCCATCGACAACTGGCGTCGCCGCAAATTCGACACGGCCGCCGCAGTTTTCTGGATGTTCAACGATACGTGGCCCGCCACGGTGGGCTGGACGCCGATCGACTACTACCGCCGCCGCAAGCCGGCGTTCTGGTACGTCAAACGGGCATTTACCGACCTGCGGGCGATCTGCGTGGCGCTGGAAAATGAGCTGGCCTTCTTCGTCGTGAGCGATTTCCTTGAGCCGCAGGAAGTCTCTCTCAGATACGGGCTGTTTGCCATGCGTGGCGGTTTGCCCGTCGACGAAACGATCAACGTTCACTGTCCGGCGAACAGCGCGATCGTCACGGCGCGCTTGCCGCTGTCGGCCTGGGACGACGCCGGGATCGACACGCACGGGGCGTTCGCTGTTCTGAGCAATGAGAGTGGCGAACTCTCAACCCACCGGCTGTTTCGCGAGCGTTTCAGGCGTCTCGCATGGGAGCCGGCCAAAGTGGAAGTGACAGAAGCCGAGTCCGGCCTGCGGCTGTGGTGTGACCGGTTGGCCTGGGCGGTCTGTCTCGACGCCGAAGGCGAACACGCCCTGGCGGACAACTATTTCGATCTGATCCCGGGCGTCGAGCGTTTCGTCCCCTGGCCAGCGGATGTGCCGCTGCCCGCGCACGCGCGGGCCGCCAATCCCGCAAGCGAAATCACTCACGCGTGAGCCGCGGGAGCCCCGCTCGCAAGAGGACGTCCGGGACAGAGCCCGGACGCTACATCCCATTTGGCTCGTCGCCCGGACCGGCGGTACACTGCCCTCACGGCCCGGTTTGACAGACGGGAGCATGCCCGCGCCGTCGGCTTGGGCATGGCACCCGGCGGCGTCGGGCCACGCCGCACAGGAGGATCAATCCTTGGCGGATACCACGATCAAGGCATTCTTTGTCGCCAGCACGCACTGGGATCGGGAGTGGTACGAGCCGTTTCAGGGCTTCCGCTATTACCTGGTCGAGCTGATGGACGAGGTCCTGGACACGATGAGCCGCGACGAGCGCTTCGCGTGTTTTCAGACCGACGGGCAGTCGGTCCTGGTCGAGGACTACCTCGAAATCCGCCCCGAACGGGAGGAAGTGGTGCGACGGCTCGCGTCACAGAATCGTCTGCGCATCGGCCCCTGGTACGCGCTTCCCGATGAAAACTTGGTCGCTGGCGAATCGCTGATTCGCAACCTGGAGGAAGGCTTGCGGGTGGCCCGCGATTTCGGGCATGCCTCCCGTGTCGGGTTCGTCTGCGATATGTTCGGCCACGTTTCGCAACTGCCGCAGATCTTCCGCGGTTTCGGTATCGACAACGCCTTCGTTTTCCGCGGCGTCAACGAGGACACGCATCGCGGAGTCTTCCGTTGGCAAGGTGCGGACGGCAGCGAAGTGCTGGCCGTCCGCTTCGGGCCCAATGATGGTTACTTCGATTACGGCGTGCAGGTCCGCAAGGCGTTCGACCACGAAACGCCGTTCGCGCTCGACGAAGCCGTGCAGCGGTTGGTCGAGTACGTCGGGGTGCAGCGGGAGCGCATGGGGCTGGACACCGTTCTGCTGTTCGACGGCGGTGACCATATGCCGATCGAGCCGTCGACGCCTGAGTTGCTCGAGCGGCTGCGCCAGGCCATGCCCGACATCGAGGTCCGGCACACCGGCCTGGCCGAGTTCGCGGTGGCGGTCGCGAAGGACCGCGACAAAATCGACCGCGTCTTTCACGGCGAGCTGCGCGAGCCCGGCCGGCTGGCCGACGGCCAGTACGTGATCCCGGGTGTGCTGAGCAGCCGCATCCGCCTCAAGCTGGCCAATCGCGCCCGGGAGACCGAGCTCTGCTTCTGGGCCGAGCCGTTCAGCCACCTCGCAAACCTGCTCACGGGCTGGGAGTATCCGCACAGCTTCCTGCGGCGGTCGTGGCGTTACGTGCTCCAGAACCACGCCCACGATTCGATCTGCGGATGCAGCCCGGATCAGGTCCACAAGGACATGGAGTTCCGCTTCGACCAGTCCCGGTTGATCAATGAGAAGATCATCAGCCACGCGCTGGAGACGATCGCCTCGCGCGTGGACCTGCCCGACCTGGAGGGTGAGGACTTCGCGATGGTGGTCTTCAACCCTAGCCAGACCGACATCGATGGCCCGGTCGATCTGGAGCTCTGGTTCGACGAAAAAACGAAAAACGTCTATGGCGAGTTTTTCAAATATGAGTGGAAAGTCGGCTTCCGCCTCTTCGACGCGGACGGTCAGGAGATTCCATACGATTACGTGCGTCATGAGCTCCGGCGGCGGCGGTTCTTCCGGCTGCACCGCAAAACCCCTGTCGGACAGGAATGCATCGTCGCGCACGTGACAGCGCCGCTGAAAATCCCCGCGTTCGGCTACACGACCATTACCTGCAAGCCGGTAGCAGAGCCGACCCGGCACCCCGCCGGAAAGATCGTGACCGGCGACCGGACACTGGAAAATGAGTACCTGCGCGTCACCGCTCAGAACAACGGCTCACTGGAACTGCATGACAAGCGCACCGGGCAGACCTATGATCGCCTGCTGATCTTCGAAGAGCGGGCCGACATCGGCGACGGCTGGTACCACGGCGTCGCCGTCAACGATCAAATCTTCTCCTCGACCGCCGGCGCTGCTGACGTGGCCGTGGTCGAAGATGGGGCGCACAAGGCGACGCTCCGCATCACGAGTCGCATGGAAGTCCCCCGGTGTTTCGAGTTCGATACCGGGATGCGCCGGAGTGCAGCTAGTGCCGCGCTGTTGATCAACACGTTCGTGACATTGCGAGCCGGTGCCGACCACGTCGAGCTCCACACCACGATCGACAACAACATCCGTGACCACCGCATCCGCGTGCTGTTCGAGAGCGGGGCCGAGACCGACACCTACTTGGCGGATTCGGCTTTCGACATCATCAAACGCAAGATCGGCCTCCCGCCCGACAACCACACGTATAAAGAGTTGGCGGTTGAGACCACGCCGCAGGCAAACTGGACCGCAGTATTCGACGATCGCCGGGGGTTGGCGGTGGTCGCCCCCGGTCTGCCCGAGACCGCCGTGCGCGACGTGCCCGAACGCACCCTGGCACTGACGCTGCTACGCGGATTTCGCCGCACGATCTTTACCGACGGCGAAGAGGGTGGCCAGAGCCTGGGGCGGCATGAGTTCCGCTATTGCCTGGTCCCGCTGGCGGGCGAGCCGCCGCGCACCCGCTTGGCCGAGCTCGCTCAGCGGACGGCCGCTGGCATCCGGGCCGTGCAGGTGTCGCCGCGTCTACAGGCGGGCCGAAGTGACCGGAAGTTGCCGCGGTCGATGGCGCAACTCTCACTCCGGCCCAACCGGGCTGTCGTCAGTTCGTTGCGTCGCCGGCCCGACACCGACCTGCTCGAACTTCGGGTATTCAATGTCAACGAGGAGAACCTGACCGAGACGCTGACGTTCGACCGGCCGGTCACCGGTGCAACGCTGGTCGATTTCGATGGAAACGAACAGCGTGCCTTGACGGTCGATGCGGACGGCACCGTCGGGTTGATGGTCCCCGCCAAGAAGATTGCAACCGTTGTCGTCGTCTTCTAGTACGGGTGACGGCAGACCCTCGGTAACACCCAGAAGCCGTGGCTCGTCGCAGGCCAAGCTTTCGAGCACGCGTGCCAGCCGGACAGCGTTGTCCTTCCCGAAAACTTCGTCCTGCTTGATTTCAAAGGACTTACGCGTTTCGCGGTTCTCGCCTTCGCGACGCAGAACGATCGCTCACAGGCCCTGAATCGAGGGGATCGAATGAGCGTCGCGAGCGTTCCCTGGCGGTTTCTCCGGCATTCCTCCCACCCTGTGCCACGATCGCCGCGGAAAACCCGGCACTCCGCCAGCAGCTTGCTGTGTTCCAAATGTCGGTGAAACACCCGCGGCTGCGGTAGCGTGATCTGGTCTTCTGGGTCCGGCTCTCGAAGCTCTGGGAGGGGTGCTGAGATTCGTCAACTGATCCGACGTATGTCCTGTGAGAACTCGACCCGGGGCGCAGCCCGGATTCAATCCGAGCTACGGTTGCTCGGGTACACGGTCACCGAGTCCACGGTGGCAAGACATGAGCCGTCATCGCAAGCTGCCATGGCAGACTTGGCGAACCTTCCTCGAGAACCGCGTCGGCGAGATTACCGCGATCGACTTCTTCACCGTTCTGACCACCCCGGATGACGTTTTCGGTACGCACAGGCCTTCAGCCGGTAACGGTACGAAACCGGGCCGCATGAGGGCCACGACCGGGGACCAGTCGCCATGCCATTCGACGGGAAACCTATGACTTGACCTTGACTTGGGGGCCGCGCTCAGGGTAGCATGATTTTGTAGAGGGATGATTGGAGCGGCACAGGCCTTTCCGATCCGCGACGTTCTTGGGGTTTGCCCAGGGTGTGTGGGCCTCGAAGAAGCTGTCTTGACGGCGCGTCACGGTCGCAGGTGAGTAACCAGCGGCCCCTGTGTGGAGAAATAGACAAGTATCTGCATTGGGCAATGGTCGCCCGTTAGGCTCCAGCGTCGGTCCAATCGGTCGGAGCTGGCCGGAGGGGCGCGTGCCGGGTTTCTACGCGACGGAGACAAGTCGTTTTGTGATGTTGCGGAGTGTGGCACTTCGTACTCGAATCCCTGGGAGGACCAACCGATGATTCTGAAGCGTGAAGCCTGTACTCTGGCTGCCGTTCTGTGGTGGGCGGCGACTCTGCCCGCCGCGGCCTTCGGAGGTGGTGGTGACACCTGCGCCAGCGCAATACCGATTGCATCGCTCCCGTTCAGCGACATCGGCAACACGGCCACCTTCGTGGACGACTACGACGAGGTCTGCCCGTACACCGGCTCGACCTCGCCCGACGTGGTTTACGTGTATACACCGACCGAGGATATCAGCGTCGACATCTCGCTCTGCGGCGATTGGACAAACTACGACACGAAGGTCTATGTGTACGAGAACGAGTGTCAGGATCCGAATGACGGCCTGGACCCGTTCGCGTGCAACGATGACTATTGCTTTTCGCCAAACTACCCCGATCCATACGTCTCGCAACTGTTCTGGGTGCAGCTCACCGCCGGCAACGACTACTACATCGTCGTGGACGGATATAACGGTGACTGGGGGTACTACAGCCTCGACGTCACGCCGAGCGCAATTGGTGCCTGCTGTGTCGATGATGCCTGCGTGGAGACCAACACGCGCTTGGAGTGCAATGCTCTCGGAGGCTACTGGTACGAAGGCGAAGCCTGCCCGGACTTCGAGTGCCCGGTGTGCGCGGAGGACACTCTCGAGATCGTAATCTTCACTGACGACTGGCCGGACGAGATCACTTGGGAGTTGCGTGAACAAGGCGGCGGTCTGATCGCCTCCGGCGGCCCGCTGAGCGTACGTGGGTTCCTCTACACTTGGGAAGTCTGCCTTGAGTCCGCAAAGTGCTATGACTTTACCATCTACGATTCGTATGGCGACGGCATCTGCTGCGCCTCCGGCTACGGCTACTACGAGCTCTACTTGAACGGTTCGGTCGTCCGCTACGGCGGTGCCATCGGCGACTCCGAAACCACCCAGGTCGGCAGCGCGTGCCCGGAGCCGGAGCCGTGTCCGCAGGACACCCTCGAGATCGTCATCTTCACTGACGACTACCCGGAGCAGACCAGTTGGGAGTTGTATGAGGTGGGCGGCGGTCTGATCGACCGCGGCGGTCCGCTGGGCCAACCCGGGATGCTCTACACGCGGGAAGTCTGCCTTGAGGCCGGAAAGTGCTACGATTTCACCATCTACGATTCCTTCGCCGACGGCATCTGTTGCGACTACGGCCAGGGCTACTACGAGCTGTACCTGAACGGCGAGCTCGTCGGCTCGGGCGGTGAGTTCGGCTCCCTCGAGACCACCCGGATCGGCACCGACTGTTCCGGTGCCTGCTGTGTCGACATGGTGTGTCAGGTGACCAACACCCAGGCCGAGTGTGATGCGCTGGGCGGCGAGTGGTTCGGAGGCGAAATCTGTCCGGACTTTACGTGCCCGGAGTCGTGTCCGGAAGACGCCCTCGATATCCTCATCCTCACTGACGACTACCCGGGGGAGACCACCTGGGAGTTGTATGAGCAGGGCGGCGGTCTGATCGCCTCCGGCGGCCCGCTTAGCCAGGGCGCGACGCTTTACACTTGGCGAGTCTGCCTTGAGGCCGCAAAGTGCTACGACTTTACCATCTTAGACGCGTGGGGCGACGGTATCTGCTGCGGCTACGGCCAGGGTTACTACAGGATCTACTACAACCGCGAGCTCATCTGCTCTGGCGGTGACTTCGGCTACTCGGAGACCTGCTCGGACATCGGTGGTGGTTGTGGTGCTTGCCCGAACCCCGGCGGCTCCGGAAACTACTGCACCGCGGACATCGCCAACGCCGACTGCCTCGTCAACCTTGCTGACCTCGCACAACTGCTGGCCCACTACGGTATGACCAGTGGCGCCACCCACGAAGACGGCGATCTCGACGGCGACGCCGACGTAGACCTAGCCGACCTGGCAGGACTGCTTGCCCAATACGGCGACGACTGTAACTAGGCCTGCCGCATCCAAGCGGAGGGCGCTGTGATCGAGGAGGCCGCGGGAGCCTTGCTTCCGCGGCGTTCTTTGATCCACGGTCTGACACTGTTCGCAGGCGACGCCGCGTCGGCGTGAGTCGTGGCTTGGCGCGACATGCTCGCGGGTCGCCCTTCCCGAAAATGTGATCCGGCGTGGTCGAGCGGCGGAGAGCGTGTCGACCGAGTTGGCCGAGCCGCGTCTGGTATGCTGACTTGCGTCAGCAGTACGCTCGAAAGGACGGTTTTTCCATGTCGGTGCATGACCGCGAGTTCGTGTACGCTCGCAGTTTGACGGTTTGCGGCCGAGTTCCCGAATTGGTGCAGGCGGCCCACTTGTACCGCTGATGCAGCCCACCGACCTGTGGAACGGCAATCACCTTGCCTTGGCTCGGCGGTTCGACCTGATGCCGAGATGTTTGACGCGCGTTCGGAAGTCCTCGCCGTAGATGGCGTCGGGGTCCCGAATCGCCGACACGCGCGAAACGGCAAGTTGCCGGCGGAGCGCCGGGTTCTCCGCGCCGATCGCCGTACGGTTTATGAAACAGGCGCGGAGAGAGGCAAGGACAGCGGTACGAGGCTCATTGGGTCCCCTTAGTTCGGCTGGAGTGAGGGGGCCTGACAGCCCGTCATGCCCGAATCGGCGAGAGGCGTCAGCCGTTTGACATCAAAGGGGACGGAGTTTTCGGCAGGCACAGCCGGCTTCGGTCAATCCTCCGCGTCGTCGGTCGGGCTTGCCGCCGTCGCGGTTTCAATGTCG
>JBHHZX010000083.1:0-12269 GCA_046758265.1 Phycisphaerae bacterium | reverse complement strand
GGGGAGCAACCTTCGCCCGCTGAGCCGTTCGGCCCGCTTGACAAACGCTTCGTCGCCGCACGGTCGGCCCGGGGGAAACCCGGGACATAATACCTATTTCTGCTTTGAGCGCGGGCGGCCCGGGGGTTGGGGGCGCAGCGTTCGGCCGGTCAGGAGTTCGGCACGGCGGATGAACGCATCGGCGCCGACAGGTGCCATCGGCCAAGGGCCGAGTGTCGCGTTGCGGGGTAACTGCGCTCGGCGGATACTGATGCTGCTGGCGAGAGGGAGGCAGCTCGCATGACCGGGTCTGAACGTGTCTTGTCCGCGATTCACCGTCAGGAACCGGATCGCGTGCCCATCGACTGCGGCGCGATGCGGTCGACGGGGATTCAGGCGATCGCATACAACAGCCTGAAAGCCTACCTCAGCATCGAGGGCGGGCACACGCGTGTCTATGACATGGTCCAGCAGCTTGCCGAGCCCGAGGACGACTACCTTGAGCGATTCAACATCGACGCGATCAACGCGGGGCGCGACTTCGCGCCGCCTGGGGAGTGGAAAGAGTGGACGCTCCCGGACGGCTCGCCCTGCAAGGTACCGGCCTACGTCAAGCTCGAACGCGAGGGGCGGGACTGGCTGGCGCGTAGCGACGATGGTCATTCGGTTGGGCGGATGGCGGAGAGCGCGACATACTTCAGCCAGACGTGCTATCCGCTTGACTGCACGGACTGGAGGAGCCGCTTGGACGATCTTCCGGGCCTCATGGCGCGTGTCATCTGGGCAGCGTGCCCCGAGCCGATGTACGCCGGAGGACTGAGTGATGCGAACATCGGGCGAATCTCAGCCCACGTCCGACGCCTTCGCGAACGCGATGACCGCGCGGTGATGATCGCGTTCGGCGCCAACCTGTTTGAATGGGGTTCATACCTACGCCGGATGGACAACTTCCTGATGGATCTCGCCGCGGCGCCGGCGGACGCGGAGGCGTTATTGGACAAGCTGGTCGAGGTGCACCTCACCGACGCTGATCGGCTGCTGCCCGTGCTCGGCGGTAACGTGGATCTGATCCAGCTCGGCGATGACCTCGGCATGGAGAGCGGGCTGCTCTTCTCGCCGAAGATGTACCGCCGGTTCTTCAAGCCGCGGCTAAAGACCATCGTGGGGCATGTCCGAAAGCTGAATCCGAACCTGTCGGTGTTCCTGCACTCGTGCGGGTCGATCTATCCGTTGATCGGCGATTTGATCGAAGTCGGGATCGACGTAATCAACCCGGTGCAGATTTCCGCCAAGAACATGGAGCCAGCGCGGCTCAAGCGCGAATTCGGCAACGACATCACGTTCTGGGGCGGCGGCTGCGACACCCAGGCCGTTCTGCCGCGGGCCACGCCGCAGCAGGTCAGGGACCACGTTCGACGCAACAGCGACACGTTCGCGCCGGGTGGCGGCTTTGTGTTCTGCCAGGTGCATAACCTATTGGCGGAGGTCCCGCCGGAGAATATCGTCGCCATGTACGAGGCGGCGATGGAATAGGCGCGGCCGGGGCGCGGCAGTCAGAAATCCAGCTTGACGGTAGCCAGTTCGTGCGGCGCCAGGGATAGCCGGACAGTGCGTCCGCGCACGCTGACGGGGCGGGGATTGCCTTCGTACAGATCGGTCCGCACGGCGCGGCGTGGCTTCAACTCCGCGAAGCGTAGGGCGGCGGCGGTTGGCTTGCCCGCAGTCTCCTGCAAACGAAGCACATACCCGCTGCCCTGACTTGCTGGCCCAACGCTTGCCAGAATCACGTTTGGGGGCTCGATTTGAACGAACGAGCCGCTGAAGGGCCGACGGTGTAGCTGCGCCGCGCGCTGGAGCGGGGATTCCGGGAGGAAACGGGCGCGCAGCGGATTGACAACCTCGTAGGCAAAGCGGTAGCTGGCCGCCAGATCATGCGTGCGTGATCGGCCGCTGGTCAGGCTGAAACGAAAGACGTGTTCGCCCGGCTGGCTGGCCGGGAAGTTCGTGTGCCAGTAGTTGTTGAAGAGCCACGCAACCACCGTTCCGTTGAATCGCGGCAGCTTCTCGCGAAAGTGAAAGGTGGAGATTTCGTTCAATTCGACCAGCGGCGTGTCACGCGGCACCAGCGTAATGGCCGCGAAGCCCGTTTCGATCCGGACGAAGTTCTGCACCGTGTAAAAGTCGTAACACGTGGTGGGAATCTGATCGACCCCGGGCTCCATTGCCGCGCTGGGAACCTCCAGCCAGACACGCGGCTTGCCTCCTGCGAAGGGAAAGGCCACGTAAGCGGCTTGGGGATCAGGATGCTCAGGAACGTTCAGCCGCCAGATGAAATCGAGCCGTTTTTCGCGCTCGTGCAGCTGAATCATGGTCGTCAGGTCCGTCAGTCCGCGGCACCTTCCGGTAAACGTGATTTGCTGCAAGTGCCCGGGCAGTTCAGCGCCCTTCGGCGCCTTCGCAGTCGCAGCGTAGCGTTTGAACACGCCGTGGCGGAAGCGCTCCTTGCGGTCGGGGCGATTGGTCCAATGCCGTGCCGCGGCGCTAGGGAGCTCTTCCGCGAGGATGCGCCCAAAAGACAGCTCCTTATGATTCCGGACAAGGTTGCGGCGTACTTGCTTGTCGTAGATTTCGTGAATCTCACCGGTGCGGGGGCGGACCCGGATACGATAGAATCTGTTCTCCATCGCGTTTTGGGCGTCATCAACCGGCATCCATTCGAGAACTCTCGGACGCGGGTCTTCAGTAACCCGGAGGACCTTGTAGCCCGTCGCGGGGACTCTCTCAAGCCGAATGCGCAGACGGGACAGGGTTCCCTCTCGCTGTTCGATCCGCCGCGGCACGGCGCGGCCGGTCTCGGCGTCCACGAGCTGGTCGACGCAGTAGCCCAGGAGCGGCCGTTGGACGGCGTCCAGTTCGGCAACACCGCTGCGCGGCCAGCCTAGTGGGTTGTAAACCACCACACTCGGTGAATTCTCAAGTGCTGCGCGCCCGATCCGTTGCAACGCTGCGTGCAAGGCCAGTTCCGATTCCAGCCGCGTCCGGTAGAAGTGGTCGCGTTTGTACTGCCACTGGATCTTCGTGAAGTCGGCATAGGGCCGCTCGATGCTGCAGGCCGCCCCCCACGTATGCTCGGCGGCGATCTCGGCATCGTCATAGGCCTGATCGAGGGCGGCAGGAACCTGCCATGAGTGATCTGTCGCGCAGACGTACGATGACGCGATCGCCGCCGCGCTCAGCAAGTGTTGCGTTTCGCGCGCATAGCGGATCTCGTCGGCGGCGCTGCCGAGGCCGTGCGCCCAGTAATCGGGCCAGTGGCCACGATAAACAGGCACTTTACCGTTCAGCATCCGGCGGACCTGCGCAAACCATTCCCCGAGCGTGGCCATCCGCATCGTCGGGTTGGCGAAGCGCCGGTTCCAATCGCGAACAGTCAGGCTGGGACCAATGGTCGGCGGTGCACAGTCCATCCTGGCCCCGGACATCAGAAACAGAACGTGCTCGTAGGCGTAACCGCGCCGGGCGAGCTCCGCGAGATGACCGGCCACGCCATCCATGCTGCGTTCCATGCTTCTTTCGATGCCAAAGCGGTTCCCCAAGAGATAGCCGTCGCCGTGCCAGACGAGAACACGCTTGCCATCCGGAGATTCCCACCAGAACGGCATCGGGCGCTTCAACGGGCAGCGCGCCATGTCGTAGTTGATCGCCATGGAGAGGCTGCGGGCACCCAGGTCATGCAGGGCGGCTGGGTAGACCCACGGCAAGCCGTTGATGTCGCAGGCCATCGCGGTGCGGACCGGGATTCGATGACGCTGCCCGAAATCCCTTATGAAACGGAAAGACCGCAGCACCTGATCCGCGTTGGGAAGGTCGGTCATTTGCGCGAAGCCGGCCGTGGCCTCGATCGTGCCCCGTCGGAGATGGCTGACCAGCGCGCGCAGCTCCTGCCGTGATGCGAAACGCTGAAAGTTGCGAAGATGGTAGGCGGTTTCGATGGTCCAGCGATAGCGGGCCGGCTCCGGGAATCTGCTCGTCTGCTCGACAATGGCCATCGCCTCGAGCAGAAACTCATAGAAACTGCGGTCGATATTCGGCTGATAGTCGGTGTAGCCGAGGTCCGTATGGGTGTGATTGACGAGATGAATCGTCCAGCTGCGCGCTGGCCGAACGCGGCCCCGCCGGATTATCGATCCTCAACCGTGCCAGCTGTTGTCCGTCTCGTTGGAGCAGGTCCGTGGCTGAAAGGTCACACCTGAGCGACACGTGTTTCTCCTGGTTGGAAGTGACGTTCTGCCGTTCTGCGAGATCGCATCGTAGGACTCGGCGACAATCTGGGGAACGCCCTGAGAGCAGAGAACGGCCTGAGAATCCAAATGACACTTGGAGGTCGAGAAGGGCAGCGTTATTTTCGGCGGGTGCCGGTCGTCTGTACGCAGACTGTTCCGCTCAGGCCGGCTGCTCCACGTAGCCGAGCTCGGCCAGGCGTTCGAGCATGGCCGCTTCCTCTTCCTGCGAAAGCGCCGATGTCTCGTTCGGAACGCCGGTGTGTTCATACATGCGGCGGAGCTCGGCGGCAAACTCCGGCCAACGGGGATGGTTCGGATCGACAAGTGTTGCGTTGGTTTCTGTGATGTCGTCGTCCACGTTGTCCACAATATAGAAAGGCGGCCGGTATCGGCTGCGCAGTGTCTGCCATAGCTCCTGCCGAGACGTTTGCCGGAGCTGCTGCTCAATCTGTCTTTCGAACTCGGGGGTCGCGCAGAACCCGGACACCTCGCGCTTCAGGAAGTCGGCGTACTCAGCCAGGCTCATCTCGTCGATTTGCGACCAGCGCGCGCTGTCGCCGTAATGCGCGTACTTCCGGCCGTCGGGGTAGCGGATGGCGCGGGCCGTGATGGTTGACGGTCGTTTCTTGGTCTCGGCGTCGTAGGCCCAGCCCTCGATCCAGTAGTAGGGCGTCGGGTTGGGCGCGCCGCAACAGACGTCCACCAAGGAGCGGCCATCGAAACCGTCCGTGCAACCGACCTGAGCCGGATCCAGGCCGGCCAGCTCCAAGAGCGTCGGGACGATGTCGACCGTGCCCACGAGCGCAGAGACCGAGCGGGGCTCCAGGCGCGGCGCGCGGATCAGCAATGGCACACGAACAAGCAGCTCCTCCAGGCAAGCGCCGTGCGCGATCTTCCAGGGCTCGTAACGTTGCTGGACCTCGCCGTGGTCGGATGTCACCACCATCACAGCATCTGGCCACTGTGGCAGTGATTTCAGCAGACCGAGATAAGTTGCGAACGTAGTGGCGTCGAACTTCTCGATCATGTGCAGGTAGGCGTTGAACATCATTCGCAGATGGTTAAGGATGCTCTCCCTGTCGTTGGGTCTGAAATTGGTGGAAACTGCCTGCCAGTACGTCACTTCTTGACCGTCGACAGTGCGGAAGGTGGGTATGCGCTCGACTTTCTCCAGGCGCGCGTTGAACAACAATCGCGAGAACAGTCGCGTCTCCCACTTGTCAGCGCTGTCGTCCGTGGCAAGCACCAATGGTGCGTGCAATTCGAAAAAATGGGTCACCAGGAAGGTTGGCTGCCACGGCGTATCGAACAGCAGCGCGCGGAGTTCGTCGAGCGTGCGCACGCGATGGTGGACCGCGCGCAGCGACTGGTTTGCGTCGCAAAAGAGCGGCTGTGCCCAGTCCGCGAGAAGCACTGTCCGATAACCGGCGTTCGCGAAGGCCTCCGAAACCGTCGGAACGTTGCTGCGACACCGTGTCCGGGCGAAGTCCACCACCCCGTGACGCCGGGCGTACGTGCCGGTGAACATCGTGGCGTGGGCTATCGGCGTGTAGCCCGCAGTAGAGACACATTTCTCGAAGCGGACGGCGTCGTTCGCAAACGCGTCGATGTTCGGCGTTTCGAGCCTCTCAGGGACCGGCAAAGCTCGCCAATACCGGCGGTCGGGCTGGTAGTTGGCAGCATCGAAGCGCCAATCATCCACGGAAGTGAGCACAACCAGCGGCGGCTTCTGGAGGTTCTCGGTCATCGCGGGGTGGCCTCCAGACGAGTCTGGACAAGCATTCCGGGCATTCTCGAGCGCTGGATGCTCCCTCTGAGCACGCCGGTGCTATCGGTTGACTGAGCAGCCCACCTGTCCGTTTTTCAGAGGCAAACGCGAAGTCTGCGCGCAATCCATTACGCCGCATGGACCACCAGCTAGCCAGCAACGGGGGGTCTTCGAAGCGCGCAAGAGAGGACCGGCGTGCGTGCCTTGGCGATGAGGTTGATAAGCGACTGGCGCCTCGCCGGAGGATACGGTGCGTCGCGCGATCCAGATTATAATCCGCACTGCGTCGAGACCGCGAGGTGGATTTAAAATCAAGGGAGTGCACGCATGATCGGTCTCATCGGCGGGACGGGGCTGGGCGACGCGCTGTTCGGTGAAACGCACGCCCAAGAGCACGACATCGACACGCCCTTTGGCAAGCCCAGTAGTCCCGTGCGCGTGGTCGAGTGGCACGGGCTCAAGGTCGCCATCCTCGCCCGGCACGGCGAGGGGCACATTTACAATCCGTCGCAGGTGCCGTACCGCGCGAACATTTACGCGCTCAAGTCGCTGGGCGTCACGCACATCATCGCCAGCGGAGCGGTCGGCTCGCTGCGCGAGGAGATCAAACCGCGCGACCTGGTGGTCGTCGAGCAGGTGATTGACAGAACCTATCGGCGCAGGCCGACGTTCTTCGACCAGGGGCTGGCGGTCCACGTCGAATTCTCCCGGCCGTTCTGCCCGGAGCTGCGCAAGCTCCTGTTGTCGGTCGCGGATCAGGTTGACGCGCGAGTTCATCCCCGGGCGACATACGTGTGCATGGAAGGCCCGGCGTTCAGTACCGTCGCCGAGTCGGAGATACACCGGGCCTGGCAGGCGGACCTGATCGGGATGACGGTTATGCCGGAAGCGAAGCTCGCCCGTGAGGCCGAGATCTGCTACGCCCTGATCGCGCTGGTGACGGACTATGATTGCTGGCGGCTGCACGCACCCGGCGCGGACAAGCAGAAGTTGCTGGCGGAGATCATCGATCATCTCAAGGCGGCCACTGCCAACGCGATCGCGCTGCTGCGGGCGGCGATCGAGGCGTTCGCCGTCAGACCCCTTGGCAAGTCGCCGATCCACGACGCGCTCGAGCTGGCGATCTGGACCGACCAGGCGAAGTTGACGCCGGAGGTCGCGAAGCGGTACGGCGTTCTGCTGGAGAAGTATGTGGGGAAGTAGGGTCCCGGGGTCCGAGGATTCAAGGATTCGAGGGTTGAAGGGCTCAAGAGGGGAGCAGAACCGATCCCGCTGACCTTGTTGCGAGCGGTGAAGGCAACGGCACGGGACTACAAAAGCGCGGTTAAGGTCGCTACACTTCCGGTCGGTTCCCGTATGAGCGCACCGAGGCGGAAATCCTGACGAGTACCCCACACGTGGAGGATGAGTGGATCATCGCGCCGCCGCACCCGGACCGCGAGCGGCTGTCGCGCGAGGCGCGGATCGATCCGTTGCTGGCGCAAATCCTGCTGAACCGCGAGGTGCGGACCGCGGTCGAGGTGCGCGAGTTTCTGGCTCCCGATCTGAACGCTCTGTTGCCGCCCCGGCAACTGCCCAACGCGGTCGCGGCGGGGAAACGGTTGGCCGACGCGGCCCGCACGCGCCGGCGGATCGTGATCTACGGCGACTACGATGTGGACGGCGTGACCGCGACCGCGATCCTCTGGCACGGGCTTAAACTCGCCGACGCAAACGTCGATTTCTACATCCCCAGCCGCTTCGACGAGGGCTACGGTGTCAACGGCGAAGCGCTCGAACAGATTCGCGCGAGCGGGGCGGACATCGTCGTCACCGTCGATTGCGGCATCACCGCGCTCGAAGAGGCCCGACTGGCCCGCAAGCTCGGGCTTGAGCTAATCGTCACGGACCATCACGAGCCACAGGCCGACCTGCCGGACGCAAGTGTGGTCGTGCATCCGACCGCGTGCGGCAAGGCGTCAGCGAATCCCCACCTCTCCGGGGCGGGAGTGGCATTCAAGGTCGCCTGGGCGCTGGCGCAGGAAGTGTGCGGAGCGACGCGCGTGACACCGGCGTATCGCGAGCACTTGGTCGATGCGACGGCGTTCGCAGCGCTGGGGCTGGTGGCCGACGTGGTGCCGCTGGTCGGCGAGAATCGCGTCATCGCGTCATTCGGCCTGCGGCACCTCTGTCACACGCAGAATCCCGGTTTGCGGGCGCTGATCGAGGTCTCGGGGCTGGCCAGCAGAAAAAGCTATGACGACTATGACGTGGGCTTCATACTGGCGCCACGCCTGAATGCCGTGGGCCGTTTGGGACACGCGCGCCTGGCCGTGGAACTTTTCACGCAGGCCGCGTCCGAGCAGGCCTATGAGATCGCCACCGCACTCGACGCGCAGAACCGGGAACGGCGACGTGTCGAGCGCGAGATCGTCAAGCAGGCTGCCGAAATGGCGATCGCACGCGGCTTCGATCGCGAAAGCCGTCGCGGAATCGTGCTCGCCAGCTCCGATTGGCACCCCGGCGTGGTCGGGATCGTCGCCTCACGCATGGTGGATCGCTTTCACCGTCCGACGGTGCTGATCGCCCTCGGAGGTTCCGAGGGGCAGGGTTCCGGCCGCAGCATCCGCCACTTCCCGCTGCACCAAGTCCTCGCAGCCTGCGAGCAGCACCTCATCAGCCACGGGGGGCATGCGATGGCGGCGGGGATAAGAATCGCGCCGGATCAGGTGGCGGCGTTCACCGACGCGTTTCTGGCACAAGCGGCGCAGCGCCTGACGCCGGCAGACCTGGTGCCCAAGCTGCGTCTTGACGACGAGGTGGGCCTCGGCCAGATGGTGCCGGAGCTGGTCGATCAGATCCAACGCCTGGCCCCCTTCGGCATCGGCAACCCGCGACCCGGGTTGGCAACCCGCGCGGTCGAGCTGGTTGACGAGCCGCGGGCGGTCGGACAGGGCGGACAGCATTTGCAGTTCACCGTTCGGCAAGAGCGAACCTACCGCAAGGCGATCGCCTTCGGCCGCGGGGATCGGTTGGAGGAACTGGCCGACCACCGCCGCCTCCGGCTGGCATTTGAGCCGATCATCAACGAATGGAGCGGACGGCGGAGCGTCGAATTAAAGGTCATCGACTGGAAGTTCTGAAGCGGTTCTCAGTTTGATGTAGCGTCGGGTCTCCGTGCCCGACGCAGTTTCTTGAGGGACACATCACGGCCGGCACGGAGACCGGCCGCTACACTTTGGTGAAAACCGCTCTCGGAGAGAAAAAGGGGATAAGTCCGATTTCTGGCAGCAACATAACGGCTGCGGGTTCATTCAAGCGCGCGGAAATTGAACTTATCCCCTTTTTCGAGCGCCGACGACTGTGCTGCCGCCAGCAGCCCATCGTACGCGCCGAGGTTGAACTTGATGATTTCCTGCCAGCGGCGCGGATCAAACAGGCGACCGCGCGTGATGAGGGCAAGTTTGTCGTAGTACGCGGCGAGGTTTGAGTCGGCTAGGCAATTGCGACCGGTCTGTAGCGTTTCGACGTACCCTTCGGGGATTCGTCGCCAAAGGTGGCCGATGCGCCAGCCGTCGTCGATCTCCGGCTTCAAGCGGGCCAGCAGCGGGTCGGCCAGGGCCGCTTCATCGACGATGTGCACAGCCGGACCCGCGAAAAAGCCCTGCATGCCAATGGCCTTGATAACAATAACGCTCTCGCCGCGCTCGCGCGCCATGCGGCCCTGATCGGCCAGCCGATAGTCGGGAATCTCGACGTTGCGGGTGGCGTTGAGCAGTCCGGTGCCGTGATAGTAGTACGCACGCTCGTCGCAAATCCACCTGTTGTGTTCGCGTGGATAGCCGGGAAGATTCCCATAATCCTCGCCGCTGGTGAGCGGCGAGCGGGTCGGCGCGATGCCGATCAGGGCGACCAAAAAGAGCATGAGAAAGCCAGTGCGGTTGGAGAGGGCCGCACGCGACAGCAGGACAACGGAGACAAGCAGCGGCGCGGTCAGAAAACGGCCGAGCATGAAGTCGCCACCGATGCGAATTACGTAAAGCAGGTAGAGGAGTGCGCCGACCGCAACCGGCAGGTGCCGATGCTGGCGGGTGATCACCGGCGCGGCCAGCCCCGCACCAAGCACGATCGCCGTCAACGGGTCTACCTTCAGCGTTGCCAGGAGGTACAGCAGCCCTTGTCGGATCAAATCCCACGCTGCAATACCACTGTTCAGTTTGGCATAAGCCGTGTTCGGCAACAGCGAACCGTAGTAAAAAAGTGCGAACGCCTCCCATGCGAGAAACGGCGCAAAGCCCAGCAAAAGAGTACCGAGCGACCGCAGGCTGCGGACGCGATAGAACGCGACACAGAGAGCGGGCAGCACAAGCAGGATGGCATCCATCCGGGTAAGCGTCAGCAATCCCGCCAGCACAGAAAGCCACAGTAGCGTCTTTCGATCCGGCGGCCGCGTGAGGTAGACGAATAGAAACAACAGTAAGAGCAGGTGCGTGAGCGGATTCTCGAGCCCGGACGTCGAGTAATCCACAAAGGCTTTGGAGAAGATGAAGACCGCGACGCCAATCAGGGCGGGGAAGGCGGCGACGGCGACCCGCGCGGTGAAGAAAAGCACCGTTGCCACGGAGAAGACCACGCAGAACAGAATGCTGGTGAAGTGGATCTCGCGTGTGACCCAGTAGGTCCCGGCGAGCAGCAACATCCACAGCGGGTGCGTGTAGGCCTGCACGCGCTCTGCCACGTTCCAAGTCAGGCCGTAGCCCTGTACGAAGTTGTCCACCGTTCGGAAGGTGATGTAGGCGTCGTCACTCAGCCAGGCGGTCCTCAGGACGACAACCACGTACAGGCAGAGCAAGAACGGGGCGAAAAGGTAAACGCTGCGCGCCCGCGATACCGGCGTAGCTTCGGCTGCCATGGTGTCATCATAGCATCATGGGGCGCCACAATTGCGCGATTTGCAGGTAGAATTGGGGGCGGGGGCGAGGCGGCAGCCTGCGGCCCGTACGGACTCCTGGCGCATGCTTGGCTCCGCAAGGGGCGGTGTGGGCCGGCCAGAAGCTTTATGACGACTCCCGGACGAAACAGTGAGCCCATGAACACCCCTGAGCGCAGCACACGCGAACAACCCTGGCGCATGTTCTACCTGTGTACGTGCGTCACCCTGTCCGCGATCGTGTTCGGCATCTTTGTATCCAGGCCGGGGATCAATGGGTACGACCGTGCGATGTTTGCCGACATGGTCTACGGGACCGCCCATAAACCGTTTGTTTACCGCGCGCTGCTGCCGACAGCGGTCAGACTCGTTGCGTCAGGCATGCCGTCGGAAGCCAAAGCCCGTTTCACCCAAGCGCTTGCCGACACCGCGGCCATTGACAATCTGTTCAAAATCCTGGGCTGGGAACGGGAATACCTGGTCGAGTATTTCATCGCGATCGTCCCGCTTTACTTGTGCTTGTGGGGGTTCGTGTGGTCGCTGAGATACCTGCTCCGCGGCGTCTATCACGTTTCCGCCAAAGTGCAGGATGTGCTTACGCTGGTCGCGCTGGTCGGTCTGACTCAGTTTTTCCGTTATTACAGCTATCTCTACGATTTGCCCAACGTGTTTTTATTCACGTTGGCGCTGGCGTTGATGGTGCGATCGAAATGGAAGTCGTTTCTTCTGGTGTACCTCATAGCCTGCCTGAACAAGGAAACGACCATTCTCCTTACGATGATCTTCGCGATCCACTTCCTCAAGCAGGCGAGCATGAGCCGAGCGGTGTTCGGCGCCCTGCTGCCTATTCAGCTCGCTATCTTCGGCTTGGTCAGGCTGGTGCTGTTCGTGGCTTTTAGAGACAACCCGGGCTCATTTGTGGAATTACATGTCCCGCACCACAATCTCGATCTACTGGGGGCGTATCCGCTGGCGACGGTGTTCGGCTGGTGCGGCCTGGCGTTGCTGCTCTTTTACCGGTGGTCGGCCAAGCCCGCGTTTCTGCGGCACAGCCTGTGGATCGTTGTGCCGCTGGTCGTGCTGACGTTCTTTTTCGGCTACTTGGATGAGCTGCGCGACTACTATGAGGCCTACCCGATCGTGCTGCTCCTGCTTCTGCACAGTGTCAGCAGGATTTGGGGCTTTGAAGTGACCAGCGCCGACCGAATGCCCGTGCCCGCCAGTTGTTAGAACGTCAACTCGGTCCGCAGGGCCGGCAGGCGCTACCGAAATGCAGCCTGAAGCGCGAGCATGGCGTAGGCGGTCGTCAGGGTCGGGTACACTTCCATCC
>JBHHZX010000082.1:0-12323 GCA_046758265.1 Phycisphaerae bacterium | reverse complement strand
CCACCACACCGCTAGGCGTTTCTTCGCTGCCAGGTGTGGTGATTTCGACGCGTGGGGCCCGATCGTGCCGAACGACGATCCGGTGCGTCGGCGGATCGCAGCGGGCGCGACCCCAGGGGTCGGAAAACTCAAGCCAGTACTCTCCGCTCTCGGTCAGTGGCAACGACAAAGTCGCGCGGCACGGTTGGGCCCGGCCAACCGCCATCCGCGTGCGCTTCTCCGTCTCGCCGCGAAGGACGAAGATCGGATCGCGCACCTCGGTGTTGGCGACCGCGTTGAAAGTTGCCCGCGTGCCGGCCCAGACACGCAGCTCGGGGTCGCTCGTCCGCAGTACAGGCTGCTCAACATAGGCCGGCGGAATCAGCTCGATCTGCCACGCGAGCAGGTCGGGGCGCGGCTGAACCGCGATCACCCCTTCCACCACCGCGTCACCCGCGGAGCAGCGGTAGTGCAAGTCGCCAGCTACCTCGTGGGCGGCCAACGACATCGGGTAGCGTGCTGCGGCATCGGAATCCGTGCGCCGCTGCAAGGCGCTGCGCAGCAAGGGCGGCGCGTCATGCGCCGCAGGGTCGAGCAGCTCAAACCAGACCTCGGCGACGGAACGACCCGAGAGGGCGAATTCGATTACCAGCGGCTCGCCGACATACACCGGCTCGCCCGGTCGTGGGCGGAGCAACTCCAGTCGCGTCGCGGTCGGCGCGGGGCGGTCCGCGCCGAACAAGCGGGCGAGGGAGGGCAGGATTGGCTTGGGCGTGATCGCCGTGTACAGCAGCCAAAGTCCGATCGCCGCCAGCAGGAGCAAACCGGGCCGTCGCAGGGATACGGCGCTGCCGGGGGAATCAGGGTCGGACCGCTCCAGCACCGAGGCGGCCTGCCGGACGGCGCCGCCGCGGGCGTAGTCGGCCTGCGGGGAGCGCTGGAGTAACACCATGTTAATGAGGGGGTTATGCGCGATGCCGCGCGAGCGTTCCACGTGCCGGGCCACGAACAGCGTATTCAGCCGCCGCAAGACCGTCCGAAGCGACATCCCCGTCGTTGCCAGGATCGCCACGAGCCCCCACAGGATACCGGCACCGAAGATCAGCGGGCGCGGCAGGCCGCCCGCAAGCACGTGATCCGCAATCACGACCAACAACGGGAAGAGGAGCATAGCCGCGACCAGGTACAGCAACCGGTAGAGCAGCGTAGCGAACTTCAGTCGCCGGCCGGAGTGCTCCATGGTGGCGAGCAGCAGCGCCCGCGCAGGCGCGTGTGCCGTTTGACTTACAGCGGTTTTCGGGGGCGAATCGGCACGCATCGCGACCTCCGAGCCCGGACGGCGGGCAACGTTCCCGACAATTATAAGCTCTAACGCGGACGAGCGTTTGACGAAGATGGCCGCGGTCGTAAAATCGGGGCTGTGCTTTGCGGGTGGGAGGTGTGCACGATGACATGGCTAGGTGACCGAAGCGGAGGACTCTATCGGCTGGCGGGTTTACTTTACCTCGGACTGGGGTTCGTTATGCTGCCGGCCTGTAATTCGATCGGTGGAGGGCAGCGAGAAGGCCAACCGGCGGCTTCGGCCGTCCGCGATCCGGTGCTGCAGGACATCCCCAAGCCGTCCGGATTCCTGCTGGTCAACGACCGCAGTTTCGGGGTTTTTTCCGGGAAGGTGCGGATCGCGCGGTGCGAGTACGACGGCTCGAGCGACACCTCGGCGGTGAAGCGCTTCTACGAGGAGTACATGCCATCCGCGGGCTTTGAGCTGCGGCGGTGGACGCTGGACGGCGGCGTATTCAACCTGCATTTTGAGAGCAACACGGAGATCTGCGTGGTACGCGTGCTCCCGAGAAAGTGGCGCAAGACCGGACTCGTGGTCGAAATCAGCCCGAAACCGCAAGGCCCCACCGAGCGCGATTCGAAGCCACCGATGCGCCGGCCCCAGTAGCCTCGGAGGTTGACCCAAGGGAACGCCATGGACGCCGACACCCGGCATCAACTCAAGCAGAACGAACTGGCCCAGGCACTCAGGCAGCTTTGGGATCTGAGCGACCGGCGGACCACGGCGTGGCTGGGCGTGATTCTGGTCATCGCGCTGGCGTACGCCGGGTACAAGCTCTGGGGCTGGCGGCAGCGTGTCCAACTGATTGACGCTCACCGGGCCCTGACGAGCGTGAACGCCGCCGACGCGAGCCTCGGCGATGCGCCGCTCGCCCGGCTCCGGCAACTCATCGCGGACAACAGCGAACCCGGGCTGGTGGCAGTGGCGCGGCTGCAATTGGCCCGGGGGCTTGAGGCCCGCGGGCAAGGCGCCGACGGGGCGGCGAAGCTGGCCGACGCGGAGACGCAGTACACCGCTATCCTCGACATGCCGGACGCACCGAACATCATCAAAGCGCCCGCGATGTACCGGCTCGGCATGCTCCACGAAACCAGGCGGGACTTCGCCCAGGCGCGCGACATATATACAATGCTAAGCCAAGACCAGCGTTTCAAAGGGTCACCCTTCATGGACCTCGCCGCCCGGCGCCTCGACCAGCTCGACGACCTGGCGGTCCCGATCCAGTTTGAACCCGGTTTCAAGCCGTTGGCCACAACGCAGCCGGCGTCCCAACCTGCCATCATTCTGAAACCCGTGGACGCCATCGGCGACACGCTCGAAGGGCCGCCGGCGCCAGGCGGCCGGAAGCCAATAATCAGAAAACTGACCGGCGAGACGCCCCCCGCGGCGACGACTCGGCCGGCGGGCGGCAAAGAGACGCCCCCGGAGGCCCCGCCGACCAAGCCGAGCGAACCCCAGCAGCCGTGAACCACGACGACGAGATTCTCGACCGTCCGATCCCGATTGACGACACCACCGCGAAACGTGTACGTTTGCGGATTCGCCGCAAGCTGCCGGGCCGGCGGCTCGACAAGTACCTCCACGGGCGTTTTCCACGCCTGTCACGGACGGCGATCCAACGTCTGATCCGACAGGGTGCGGTCACCATCAACGGCGGACCGACGAAACCCAGCTATGAGATCTGCGGCGGAGACGTCATCGACCTGATCATCCCGGATCCGGAACCGCCGGAAGTCATTCCCGAGGACATTCCGCTGGACATTCTTTACGAAGACGACCACATCATCGCGATCAACAAAGATGCGGGTATTATCTGCCACCCGGCGCATCCTGAGCAGACCGGGACGGTTGTCAACGCCCTGGCATTCTATGCCTCGCAGCTCAGCCACGGAGCCGACCCGTTCCGGCCCGGCATCATCCATCGGCTCGACCGGAACACCACCGGCGTGATGCTGGTCGCCAAGGCGGACGAAGCCCACTGGCGACTCGCGCTGCAGTTCGAACGGCGCACGGTGGGTAAGACTTACTTAGCGGTCGTCGCGGGCGAGATGAACCTCGATGGGGACACGATCGACGCGCCCATCGGCGCCCATCCCGTCGTCCGGGAGAAGTTTTCGGTGATGATCGGGGAAAACCGAGTCGACATCGCCAAGAAGGCGGTCACCTATTACGAAGTTGCCGAACGCTTTCGCGGGTTTACGCTCGTCAAGCTCTGGCCGAAAACCGGCCGCACGCACCAGCTCCGCGTGCACATGTCGTTCATCGGGCACCCGATTGTCGGTGATTCGATGTACGGCGGACCGCCGGTCAGCGAGCGCGGCATCACCGGCGAAGGCTCTGACGCAGTCCTTCTACCTCACCAGGCGTTGCACGCGTGGCGGATCGCCTTTCGGCACCCCATCACCGACCAACCGATGGAAGTCGAAGCGCCCTTCCGCCCAAAGTTCAAGAAGCTGATGCAGCTACTGCGGAGGGCCCGGAGTGTCTAGAGTCGATTATATAACCCCGGATCGGGCGGCACGGGCGGCTCGTCGGCCCGTGCTCGCTCTGGCCGCGCGCGGAAAATGCACTGGCAGCAAGCCGCCCGTGGCGCCCCACCGGGGTTACCAAGCGGCGTATGACCGTCTGATCGCGGCTTTCATCACCGCGGTGGCGTTGTTCGCAGTGGCGGTGCCGCTTCCCGCCGAGGACACGCCCGCCGGCCCGGACAGCCCTGCCGCCGCCGCAGTACGCGAGCGCCTCACCAAACTGCTCGCTCAACTGCCGAAGGGTACGGCTGTGGGTCTCGTGGTGACCGACTGCGAGGAAGGGACGACTTGGTTCGCGTCTCAGCCGCAGTTGCCGCTCAAGCCCGCCAGCGTAATGAAGCTCCTCGTCACCGCCGCCGCGCTCGAACGCTTCGGCCCGGACTTCACCTACGAAACGCGGCTGTACACGCGGAAGGGGGAGCTGCTGGTGGTCGGCAGCGGTGATCCCGGCCTCGGTGACGAACGCATCGCCCGCCGTCATGGCGAGCCGCTGCACGGCGAGCTTGACGAGTGGGCGCGGCGTCTGACAGAGCGCGGCGTCAGCGTGCTGAAGGGGATCGCGCTCGACGACACCATCTTCGACCGGCAGCACCGCCACCCCGACTGGCCGCGCGACCAGGCGCAGGCCTGGTATCAGGCCCCGGTCGGTGGGATCAACTTCAACGACAACTGTCTCGATGCTTACTGCACCGTCGCGGGCGGCAGAGTGAATCTGTCGCTGCAACCGGATCTGCCGGCGAGCTTTTTTCGTAATACGCTCAAGGTCTCGGCGAAGCACGCGCCGGTCGCGGGCCGCCCGCTCGATCAGGACGTTTTCGAATTTCGCGGTCCGGTGAGCCACAGTGATCAGTTCCAGCCGATCAGCGCTGCTCGACCGACCGTGTTTTTCGGGTATGCGCTACAGCGCGCGCTGGAAAAGCGCGGCGTCGCCGCGCCGGGACAGGTAGTCCGGCGAGAAATCACGACCACAGCGCTGGCCGACGCGGACCTGCTGGACGTGCGGGCCACGAGGTTGCCCGACGTGCTGTGGCGCGCGAACACTTTCAGCCAAAACCTGTTCGCCGAGTGTCTGCTCAAATCGTTGGCCGCCTATAACGCCGACGGCACGCGCAGCGGCGCACCCGGCGGTTGGGAGGCTGGTGTTCGAGTACTCGAAGCGACGCTGCGCGAGCTTGGCCTCGACCTCGAGCGAGCGATCTTTCGCGACGGTAGCGGCCTGAGCCATGAAAATCGTGTCACCGCACAGCAGGTTGTGCAAGTGCTCCTGATTATGCGGGGCCACCCTCATGGCGACGTTTTCATTCAGAGCCTGGCCCAGCCGGGCGAAGAGGGCACGATGCGTCGGCGCTATGGCAGCCTGGTTTTGCGCGACCGCCTGCGGGGAAAAACCGGGACAATCAGCGGAGTGCGCGCACTGGCGGGCTATGTCGAGCGGCCGGACGGCGCGACGCTGGCGTTCGCCCTGCTGGTGAACGGCGGCGCGCCGCCGTCGTTGCCGGCGCAGATCGCCGAGGTTCTGGTCGAAGCCGGCGTGGAGACGCAGCCGTGACCCTTCCCGACACCGGCCCCAGGGCGCGCCCAGCATTTGTAGCGGCTGGCGCGGGCAGTCAGAGCCCCGAGCGCAAGCGAGCGGGTTCTCTCGGGGGGTACCCCCGGCGCCAAGACCCCGCGCTCGCGCTTGGGGCTCTGATCTAAGCGCGGCCCTTGTGATCGCATGGCAGTCGGCGACAATAGTGAACCAAACAGAAGGGCGGCGCGCGCCACAGGCCCGGGCCGCCAGCTCCAACACGGAGGAGTTCTGGTATGAAACGCACTTGGCCGATGGGTTTGCTGGTCGGGTTTGTCGCCGGTGCGGCGGTCTTTACAGCCGACACCGCGCTTCACGCGGGAAGTCGCGGGGGCTCGAGCGCTGGAAACGTTGCCTGCCTCGACGTGGTCAAGATCTTCAACGAGTACGAGCGGCAGAAAGACCTGACCGAGGAAATGCGGGCCGCTCGGGATGAGATGAAGAACGAAGCGGAGCGGCGGGCCGGCCAGATCGACAGCTTGCAGGCGACGATTGACGCGATGAACCCGAACGATCCAATGCGCGTCAAGAAGCTGCGAGAGCTGTTCCGGCTGAAACTCGATTACAAGAACTGGGGGGAGCTGATGCAGGCCGAAATGACACGCGAAGTCGGGGTGTGGACGCGGAAAATGTACAGGGAAGTTCTCGACACGACCGGAGAGCTGGCCCAGCGCGAAGGGTACGACTTGGTGTTTTATCGTGACGCGCCGGACCTGGTCGGTTTCGATCCGGAAGCCGTCCAGGAACAGATTCGATCACGCAAACTAGTGTACTCCAGCCCGACAGTGGATATCACCCAGGTGATCCTGGACAAACTGAACGCGAACTACCGGGCGCAGCCCAAGAGGCAGATGCTGCAAGTCTGGCCGACGGGGCCGTAAGCGGATGACCAACACGGACGCCATAACGATCGCTGACATAGCCCGGCACCTGGGGGCTCGGGTCGAGGGTGACGCCGCGCGCGTCGTGCGCCAAATCGAAACGCTGGAACGGGCCGGGCCGGACGCGCTGTCCTGGCTCGGGGGCCGCGAGTACTTGAAGCAGTTCGAGCGGACCGGCGCGGCGGCGGTGCTCGTCCCGGAGGAGCTGGAAATCCCCCCGGGTCGGACGGTGATCCGCGTGGCCGACCCCGACCTCGCGCTCTGTGAGGCCCTGACGCTGCTCGGGCCGCCGCCGGAACGCGTCCCGGACGGGATTCACCCCAGCGCGGCAGTCAGTCCCGACGCGGAGGTCGAAGGGGTGGCGATCGGCGCCCACGCAACGGTCGGCCCCCGGACCACGATCGGTCCGGGAACGCAACTCCACCCCGGCGTGTACGTCGGGGGCGAAACCACGATCGGCCGGGACTGCCTGCTGTGGCCCAACGTCGTCATCCGGGAGCGCGCCACGATCGGCGACCACGTCATCATCCATCCCAACACGACGATCGGCGCCGACGGCTTCGGCTATTTGCAGCGCGACGGCAAGCACCGCAAGATCCCGCAGGTCGGCCGGGTCGTTATCGAGGACGACGTCGAGATCGGCGCCAATTGTGCCGTCGACCGGGCCCGCAGCGGAGAAACGCGGATCCGCCGCGGCACCAAGATTGATAACCTGGTTCAGATCGGTCACAATTGCGACATCGGTGAGGACTGCATCATTGTCGGCCAGTGCGGAATCTCCGGGTCGACGACGCTCGGGAACCACGTCGTGCTCGCCGGGCAGGTCGGAGTGTCCGACCATGTCCGCATTGGTGACGGGGTGCACGTTGCCGCTAAGTCGGTTGCCACGCGGGATATTCCGGCGGGCGCGGTGCTCCGCGGCATCCCGGCGACCGACAATAACCTGTTCGGGCGGCAGCAGGCGGCCGTTCGCCGACTGCCGAAGATGATCGAACAGTTGCGGGCGCTTACCAAACGGGTCGAACAGCTTGAGTCAGCAGCGCACGATCGAAAAAGAGGCTGAGCTTTCGGGCCGCGGGCTGTTCACGGGTTTTCCGGTGACGGTGCGCTTCAAGCCGGCCCCGCCCGGCAGCGGCGTTACGTTTATCCGCTCGGACCAGCCCGAGCCGGTGCGCATCGAGGCGCGGATCGAGAACCTCACCAAGCGTGCCCGCCGCACCGCGCTGCGTAACGGCACGGTCTCGATCGAAACGGTTGAGCATTGTCTGGCGGCGGCTTGCGGCCTGTATATCGACAACCTGGAAGTCGAGCTGGACAACGCCGAGTTACCCTCCGCCGACGGCAGCTCGCGCCCCTTCGTCGAAGCCTTGTTGAACGCCGGCCTCGTGGAGCAGAAGAGCGAGCGCCGCAGCCTGAACATCGCGGCGACTGTCCGCGTAACCGACGGCGATGCGGAACTGCTGGCCTGGCCCGGTGAGGCGAACCGGCTCGACATCATCTACGAACTGGACTATGGGGAAGGCCGCCCAGTGGGGCGGCAGATTCACCGGTTCACGCTGGACCACCACGCCTTCGTCAACGAAATCGCGCCGGCCCGCACCTTCGTCACCGAGCGGGAGGCCGAGGAACTCACCGCGGCCGGCATCGGCACGCACCTGACCTACCAGGACGTTCTGGTGGTCGGTCCCCAGGGCCCGATCGAGAACGAATACCGCTTCCCCGATGAGTGCGTGCGGCACAAGATTCTCGACCTGATCGGCGACCTGATGCTGCTCGGCTGCCAGGTTTGCGGGCGCATCTATGCCCGCAAGTCGGGACACAACCTGAACCACGAACTGGTCCGCAAGCTGGCTGAGCAGCGCTCCGCCGGCCGGCTCCAGGAGCGCCTGAGCGGCGCGCCGAAGCTTGACACCCGCAGCGTCCAGCGTGTCCTGCCCCACCGTTATCCCATGCTGCTGGTCGACCGCGTCGTCGAACTCGAAGGCGATCGCCGCGCCGTTGGCATCAAGAACGTCACGATCAACGAGCCGTTCTTTGAGGGACATTACCCGCGGCAGCCGATCATGCCCGGCGTGCTGATCATCGAAGCGATGGCCCAGCTCGGCGGCATTCTGCTGTCCCAAAAGCTGGAGCATACGGGCAGGGTGGCCGTGCTCCTCAGCCTCGACCGGGTCAAGTTTCGCCGTCCGGTCACGCCGGGGGATCAGATCGTCATGGAGGCGTTGGCCAAACGCGTGAAGTCGCGAACCGGTGAGGTGTTCTGCCAGGCGCGGGTGCAGGGCGAGCTCGCCGCCGAGGCGGAGATCCGTTTCATGCTGGTCGACGCCGACCCGAACTGAGCGAACCAATGAGCGAGATTCATCCTTCCGCCGTTGTCGATCCGCAAGCTCGCCTGGGGGATGAGGTACGGATCGGCCCATTCTGTTACGTGGGGCCCGGGGTCGAGTTGGGCGACGGTTGTGTGCTGCATTCGCACGTGGCGCTGCTCGGTCCGGCGACGTTCGGCGCTAGGAATGAGATCTACCCCCAGTGTACGCTCGGCGCCGCCCCGCAGGACCTCAAATACAAAGGCGGGCCTACCACGCTCGTCCTCGGCGACAACAACGTCTTCCGCGAAAACGTCACGGTCCACCGCGGAACCGAGGTGGACCGCCGCAGCGAAGGCCGGACGTGCTTGGGCAACAACAACCTGCTGATGGTCGGCGTGCACGTAGCGCACGACGCCGAACTGGGCAACCACATTATTCTGGCGAACCAAGTGCAGATCGCCGGTCACGTGCGCATCGAGGACTACGTCACGGTGGGTGGCGCCAGCGCGATGCACCACTTCGTCACCGTCGGTCGCAACGCCTTCGTGGGCGGGATGACCCGCGTCACGCACGACGTTCCGCCCTACATGAAAGTGCTGGGCTACGACCAGGAGGTGCGTGGCACGAACGTGGAGGGGATGCGGCGCTGGCACATCGACGAGGAATCGATCGCGGCGATCAAGAGCGCGGCCCGCCTACTGTACGCCCGCCGCGGCGAGCGCTCGCCGGGTCGTATGGTTCAGGCCCTGCGTGAAATTGACGGCGACGGACTGCTCGAAAACGAACACGTACGCTACCTGGTCGACTTCCTGCGCCGGAAACTCGACATCGGCATCTTCGGCCGCGTGCGCGAACACTACCGCAGCGACCGGCCGGAAGACCGCGCCGCCTTCTACGCAAAACCGGAGACGGAGCCTCAGGCATGAGCGAAGCGCTGCCTGTCGCCGTCATCGGTGCCGGTCACATGGGCCGGCACCATGTGCGGAAATATGCGGAGATGCCGTCGGCGCGACTCACTGCCGTGGTGGATGCCGACCTGGAGCGGGCACGAGAGCTCGCCGCACCGCTGGGGGTGAAATACGCGACCGATCTGGCGCCCGAGCTAGGCGACGTGGCGGCCGTCAGTATCGCCGTGCCGACCGTCCATCATCTGCGCATCGCCGCACCGTTAATCGAGCGCGGGATCGCGGTACTGGTCGAGAAGCCGCTAGCGCCGACGCTGACCGATGCCGAGGAAATCGCGGCGCTGGCGCGCAAGCACAACACGATCGTGCAAGTCGGGCACACGGAGCGTTTCAATCCCGCGGTGCGCGCGGTCGATCGCCTGGGGCTGCGGCCCAAATTCATCGAGACCCACCGGATCAGCCCGTTTACCTTCCGTTCGGCCGACGTCGGCGTCGTGTTCGACATGATGATCCACGACATTGACATCGTGCTGCACCTGGTGAAAGAGGAGGTCGAGCGGGTGGATGCCGTGGGCGTGAACGTGCTGAGCAGGCACGAGGACATCGCCAACGCGCGCGTCGCGTTCCGGGCGGGCGCGGTCGCCAACCTGACCGCCTCGCGGCTGGCGCTGAAGACCGAGCGTAAGCTGCGCGTGTTCTGCGAGCACGCTTATGTGTCGCTCGATTACCAGAAGAAGGTCGGGGTCGCCATCACGCTCGACAAGAACCTCGACGTGCTGCGGCTGGCCCGGGAGCGCAACATCGAAGACCTCTCGCAGTTGGCCGGCCTCGACTTCGGCAAGCTGGTGCACGTCGAGCCGCTGACCATCGAAGACAAAGACGCACTCCAGGACGAACTGGAGAGCTTCGTCGACTGCGTGCGAAACCGGAAAAAGCCGCCGGTCAGCGCCGAAGACGGCGTGGCGGCGATCCGCCTGGCGGAAAGCATCGTGGCTTCGGTCATGGCTCACCGCTGGGACGGAACGGAAGCTGGCCGGATCGGCCTGGAAGCCGACATCGTCGCCAGCGGCGCCGACTCGTAGCGGCCGGTCTCCGTGCCGGCCGAGTTCAACACGGCCCCCCCACAGGCGGGTGCCATGCCCAAGCCAAGGGCGCGGGCATGTGAACCCTTGCCTGCACAAGGAGAGGACGATGACACGACCCGTCAGGTGCCTGCCACTGCTGCTGGCGAGCCTTGCCGCAGCCGCGTGCACCGCCTGTGCTCAACGTGATTCTCGTCCGCAGGCCTCCCGCGAGGTATCGCCGGAAGCACCTCGTCCAGCAGCGCCTCAAGCAGCACGGGAACCAAAACCGGACACGGCGCCCCCACAGGCAGCCCTGCGTTCCCGCACGGTTGATCTGGGATACTTCAACGAGATGATCGACCAGTTCGCCGCCGCGCAGACGTTGCTACTATGCCTGGAGGCGCGACCCGAGCGGTTCGGCCTGGTTCGCAAGGAGTTCCGGCTCAAGCGGCCGGGACGCTTCCGTGCCAGGTATGAGTTCAATGACAAAGAAGGGGAAAGGATCTGTGACGGCGAAACCATGTGGATGATCAGCCGCACCGAAAAGCAGTACTCCAGAATGCCCGTCGCAGCGGGAGAAACATCCAAGCTCGGCTTGCTGCCCGATCTGTTTCGCGACGCGCGTCAGATCGCGGCGGGCGAGGACGAGTACGCACAAATCCTTGCCCAGGCGCGGCGCACCGAGGCGGCGGCCGTTGGCGAGGAGCTTTGCGACGTGGTTGAAATCAGCCTCGACCAGCCGTCAGGCACTAAGGCGTTGGTCTGGCTTACGCAGGCACGGAGGCTGCCGCTGCGCGTTCGGATGATTTCTGCCACCGGCGTCATCGATTACGAGGTTCGTACGCTTGAGATCGGCGCAGCGCTCGATGACGCGACGTTTACGTTCACACCGGGGCCGGACTGGAGCGGGCTGGAACAGGTGTCGCCGCGGCCGGCAACACCGCAACCTCCCGGCGCGGGTGTCTCGGAAAGTGAGCTTAGGAAACGGGATGCGCTAAGGGCTGTCTTTGAGAAATCGACTGGCGCCCGGGAGCAGCCGGCGACGGATGCCAAAGAGCAAAATGACGAGCATTAGCAAGACGCCGAGTGCTGCGGTTTTCTGCTTCTCGTTCGGCGGGCTCGCTATTGCGCTGCTGGCGGCCGGCGCGTTGATCAGCGGGTGCCGATCGAGCGATAAGTCGATGGACAGCACGTCGATGGCCCGCGCTCAACCGCGGCCGCTGCCGTCGCCGGTGAAGGCCGTTTGGGTCGCGCGTTTCCACTACTACCACCCCGCTGACATCTGCACGATCATCCGCAACTGTGCCGCCTTGGGCTTCAACACCATCCTCTGGCAAGTTCGCGGCAGCGGTACGGTCGCCTATCCGTCGAGAATTGAACCCTGGTCAGCCGAGTACGGGCATCAGGATCCCGGGTTTGACCCGCTGCAAATCGCCGTCGAGGAGGCACACAGGCGCGGTCTGCGGATCGAGGCCTGGGTCAACGTGATGCCGGGCTGGCGCGGGCCCAAAGCGCCGCCGATTAAGAACCAGCTTTGGCACACCCGTCCAGAGTGGTTTCTGCGCGACGCGGCCGGCAATCGCCAGCCGCTCGGCAGGTTTTACCTGATCCTGAACCCGGGCCTGCCGGAGGTTCGTCGCTACGTCACGAGCGTGGTCGGCGAAATCGTCACGAGCTACGACGTGGACGGCATCCACCTCGACTACGTCCGCTACCCCGACGTGCTGCCCTTCTCGCCGGGGCTGCGC
>JBHHZX010000081.1:0-12384 GCA_046758265.1 Phycisphaerae bacterium | reverse complement strand
CCGAGGGCGGATGAGATCGGGACACGGCGGTTCTTCCGGGTCTTGGGCAGGCAGGTTTCTAACATCCTGGACGGGCTCGCCGAGTCGGGTATCATGTTGCCGTTGACGGACAGCAACGAAAGGAACGATTGCCATGGCTAAGGCCCAGTTTGTGGAAGTTGCGTTGGAAGGATCAACGGAGCGGTTCTTGCTCAACGTTGGCGAAGTCCTTTACGTCAGGCAGGCTGCCGAGGGACGGGCTGTTGTCGAGCTAAAGAACGGCAAGACGTTGGGGCTAAGTTATCCTACCTACGGCCAATGGCGGGATGGCGATTGGGCTGGAGCTTACTGCGGCTGAGCGGTTCGGTTATCATGGTAGCCGCAATGGGAACCTGGATTGACGATTACAACCCGAGCCCCGAAGCCCGAGCCAAGCTCGCCGAGCTTGACGCCGAATGGAACGAGATTGACGCCCTTGTTCGGGGCTCTGCTCCGCAAGCTGCCCCGTGAGCCCCGCTGATTTCCTCGACGACAAATCGTGAAGCTGGAGGGGGGCGGATTCTCAGTGTAGAATACTAACGGTATGGAATTTGACGGTCTTGCCGAGAAGTTGTTCATCGGACTCTCCCTGGTGTTCGTTGCCCACGAACTGGCCAAGGTTAGGGGTAGTCTGCAAGCCGAAGAAAAAAAAAGCCCTTTCTAAAACTTAGGTGCGGAAGGCAAGCGATAAACCCTTGACTAAGCGCGGCTTCCGCGACGCGCCGAATGCGTAAGTTTTTGGGCTCAGTGAACGGTAGCGAGGCAGGGTGGAGCTACACTTAGAGGTTCCAGAGAAGATAGTCGCCTTGCTGACTGCGGAAGCGAGCAACCCGACGGATGGGATGGTTCGGGAGCTTGGCAGCCTCTAACATCGTCGACGGGCTCGGTGGCTCGGTTATCATGGTAGAATCGTGGTCAGTCGGTCACGCTGATCACGTCTACCGAGATGTGACGATGATGCTATCAGGAGAGGATGCGGTCGTCGCCGCTAACGGCGGACGGGTCACGTTTGACGCTTCGCAAATATCGTCGCGGAATTTGAAGTCTCTGACGACGCAAGTTGCGGTCATGCGCGGATCGGTGACGATTTGCAAAGCGGAATTGCTCGCCGAATCCATCCGAAACGAGCTGAGCATTCTCGGCTGCGGGAAAGTCTCGTTCGAGTTTACCGATGCGTAACGGCATGCCTGTATATTTTGTTGCATAAAAATGCCAAACGCCTGTCGCTAACTCTTGTAACGACAGGCGCTTACATTAGCGGGGGCAGGACTCGAACCTGCGACCTCCGGGTTATGAGCCCGACGAGCTACCAACTGCTCTACCCCGCAGCCACACTATCGTGGCAGCACACTCTAGCAGCCACACTGTCTATTTATCTAGCACGCCTCGCTGGCACTGTCAACCAACACCCCGTCGTGCACCGTGCGCCAAGTGATCGCCGCCAGAATATCCCGGCTAGCCGCGAAATAGCGCGGCTAAACACGACGCGCAAAACAACCCCCCAGTCCCCCCGAGCCTTGAAAGGACACCGAATCGAACGGCGTTCGAACAGCTTATTCAGCGCCCTCAATCCTGCTCAATCCTGGCTTAACCACTGTTCGCGGGCGGCTGAGTACCCTGTTTCTTGCACGCCTTTTCTCGAGAGCTTGCTCAAGCTGGTAAATCGCCTCGCTGGCGGTTCGGCTGGTGAATACGCCGCCGGCCAGGCTGCGGATGCCGTGACGCTGACGCAGCCAGGCGACCGACTTCGCCGGATCCCAGCCGAGCTGCTCAAGCAAGCGGGCAATGTCGGCTCGCTGGCGCTGGGTCGCGTTACGAATCACGCCGCGTGCCTTCGCACGGTCCGGCTCCCGTGGCGTCCAATCCTTGCGATGTTCATACGCTTTGGCTTGCAGCCGGTCGATCAGCCGGGCGGCTTCAGTGACCGACAAGTCCTGCAAGCTTGCCACGCCGGCTACGTCGTGCAACTCGTCGTGCGACCAGCCAGGCCGCCGAGCGATCGCTTGTAGCGCGCGGAGCTGCCCCCTGGGTGACCGGCTTCAACGGCGTGCGCTGACCGACGGTCCGATCACTTTTGCGGCCATCAAGCGATCCGACCGCTCCCGAAGGAACTCGACTCAGCTCGCGCGCCTGTCGCACTGTGGCAGGCCACACCACGCCAAAGAGGAGGGCGACCAATGTCCTCTCTAAAGTGCTCGCCTGCCCGCCGAACGAGTCCGGCCCGATTCGCTGCCAGCTTCGCGCCGGGGAGTTGCAGCCGCACGTGGTGCAGCGCGTTGCGAACCCTTGCCAGGCCGCTTCGATTGCTCCACGCCCCCGCCAGCAACGGCGCGCCGAACGAATGCAGCCAAGGACGACGAAATGGCACCTCCGCGATATAAAGACTTGAAGGCGATTCCCCGCTCGCCCGCCGCGTTCTGGAACGCGACTTGCGGTCCCGATAATCGCCCTCTAGAATGTATAGATGCCACGTGACATGTTGTGAGACGATCGCCCGTCACGGCCTGGAAACGGCCCTTCGTGGTCGGGATATTTCTGCAACGCCATTTCGCCGCGCACGGCCGCCGTGGCAACTAGGCGGCGGATCCGCAACTCGCCGCCTGAAACGCAGTTGCGGCAGGCGCCGAGCCGGCATGCCAAATGGCCGTCTGCGCATGCCAATGGCCGAATGTAGCCGCTTGTGCCGCCGGGACTTGCAACACGTGGCAGGACTGGCAGGAGCGCGGCGTGACACGCTAACCTGCCGGCCCGCAAGGGCTTACGAGCGTTCCCGGGTGATTTGGCCGCTTTTCTCCCGTGCGCGCCACCGTGCCCTGTCGCGTTGCGCCCCGTCGCGTCGCGGCCCGTCGGGCCGCGGCCTGTTTCGCTACGCCGCCTCGCTACGCCTGCCCGGCCGGCTTGCCGCCCGGCTTGAAATACCGTCCGCGAAATGTCTGGACCGGATACTTGGCGGCGTTCTTTTCGATTTTCCGCGCGACAGCCGAGGAGAGATCCAACTCGAGGGTGTTCGCCAGCGCCAGCAGGAAACACATGATGTCGGCGATCTCCTCGCCGATCTTCGCTTTGTGCCGCTGATCCCGCAGCAACTCGGGCAACTCATCGCTGCGTACCCACTGGAAGTGCTCCATCAGCTCGGCCGTCTCGATCGCGATTGCCATCGAGAGGTTTTTGGGGTCGTGATATCGCTGCCACTCGCGCTCGGCAACGAAACCGGCCACCAGCCGGCGGAGCTGCGTCACCGTCGTCGTCTCATCGCTCATCGCGGTTGGTCCTTCCCGGCACACGTAGAGCCTGTATCAGAATTGGGTGGCATGCGCATCTTACCGGTGTTCACAGCGGCGGGGCGCCGGTGCCACCCCAGGTTCTGTTAGGCGCTCTCACAGCTTGGCCGCTGTGCGCACGCGCTCGATCAGCGCCCGCGCCGTGGACTCGTCGTTGGCTTCCGCAATGATGCGCACGATCGGCTCGGTGTTCGAGGCTCGCAGATGCACCCAACCTTGCTCGAGATCGACACGCGTACCATCGACGCGGCTCACCGTTTCGTCGGCTAGGGCGTCAGCGACAGCGGCGGTGGCGGCGTCGATCCGCTCACGGGGGCAGTCGAACTTCTGCTTGATCATCACATAGCGCGGCAGGTCCGCGACCAATTCGCTGACCCGTTTGCCAGTCGCCGCCATGAGTTGCAGGACCAGGCTCATCGCCGAGAGGCTGTCGCGAGCGAGCGTGATCCGCGGGTCGATCACGCCGCCGTTACCCTCGCCTCCGATGACGCACTCGTTGGCAAGCATGCCGCGGGCAACGTTGGCCTCGCCGACCGGCGTGCGGACAACGGTGCTCCCATACTGCTCGGCAACCGCGTCTACCAGCCGAGAGGTGCTCAGGTTAGCCGCGACCGGTCCGGGTCGGCGTGACAGGACCAATTCGGCCGCCAGTGCGAGCGTGTATTCCTCGCCGATGTAGCTTCCCCGCTCGTCCACGATCGCCAGTCGATCGCCGTCGGGGTCCTGGGCAAAGCCGATGGCGGCGGCCGCGTCGCGTACGGCGTCACAAAGTTGCGTGAGGTTTTCGACGGTCGGTTCGGGCATGTGCGTAAACTGGCCGGTCGGTTCGCCATTCAAATGAATCACGTCGCAACCGAGCGCGGCGAGCAGCGCGGGCGAGTTCAGAGAGCCGGCGCCATTGACGCTGTCGAGCACGACGCGCAGGCCCCTGAGCGGCTCGACATCGACCTCCACGGCCTGCAACACCGCCTCTACATGGCGCTCGCCGGCTTCATGGTCGCTGGTCGTCGGGGCAAAGGCGTTTCTCCGGGCGCGGAGCCGGCCTTGGTCGCGAACCGCGGCGATCTCGCGCGCCTGTTTCGGGCTCGGCCCCAGGCCGCGGTTGTCCAGGAACTTCAGTCCATTCCACTGCGCCGGGTTGTGACTGGCGGTGATGATCACCCCCCCGTCGTATCCGCCGTCACAAATCGCCCGGCCGATGGTCGGCGTCATGACGACGCCGAGTTGCGTCACTTTGCAGCCGGCGGCGATCAGCCCCGCCGTGGCGGCCGCCGCGAACATCTCGCCGCTCGGACGCGTGTCGCGCCCCAGCACCATGTGCCCCCCGCCAAGGAAAGCCCCGTAGGCCTGTGCAAACTCCAGGACGACCCGTGGCGTGAGCGTCTCGCCGACGATACCGCGAATTCCCGAGACGCCAACCATCAACGCCATCAAGCTAACCTCGATGCACAATCCAGGGTCTACTGCGTTGTAGCGCAGCGCCGATCCGGCTAGACTTCAGCCGCGCGCTGCGCCCAGCCAGGTGTCGCCAGCGTCGAGGGTCGACGACCGGCCGTGCTTGACAGTATGACGTGCCCCGCTGGGAGCGTCCAACCCCCTCCGGAGGAGTGCTATGGCTTGTCGCCACGTCTCGCTTCGCGTCGTGCCGAGTGCTCTGTCGCTGCTGCTCGTCGGCGGCTGTCCGGAAGCCGGGTGGCTGATCCCCGGCCTGAACACCGTTGAAGTTGAGCTCATCAACGATACCGGTTTTCCTGTCGATCCGAACATCCGGTTCGACGACGACAGCGGCTTCTTTGCCAGGCTCGCCCCCGCCGAGCGCCTCAGCACCGGCTTGATCGAGCCCGGCCAAGCCGCGGCATTCCGTTTCGACTGCGATGAGCTCGGGTTGATCTTCAGCGATGAGGCCGAGCAAGTTCTTCCTCTCTTCGCTGATTACGTTGCGGACGCCACCGAGATCCTTGAACGCGACGAGGAATACGATTGCGGCGACCTGATCCGTTTTCGCTTCGTTGGGAACGCGGAAGACTTCGGCGTCGTCGTGTCTGTGAACGGTCGCGTTGTGGATTGAGGCAGCGTTTTTCTGCGGGGGGGGGGTAGACGGCGGCTATTGGATGGCAGCGGAAAACTTCCGATAACTTCTCTCCCATAAAATCTGGCCATTTCATTCACCCGCGCCACGCGCGTGAAAAATCTTTTCAGAACGAGCCCAGTATCCGACATCTCTCTTGTCAGCGTCAACTTAGATGGGCTAGAATTCGCACCAGCGGAGGCGGAACAGACGCATGCGAAGCGGTTGGGCGAGCCGCTTCACCGCACAACAACGAAATCCGTCCTGTCATTTCCGCTGATGTCTGAGCTGCGGTTTCGCTGTTGTCGGGGCTGCGTCTCCACACGCAGCCTGAGGTACCCGTCATGACAAAAAGTGCCAAGCGGGACGTCTTCGTCGACCTGTGCATCCAACGTGAGTATCTCGCCGAGAACGGACCTCGACGCTGCCAAAATGCCGAGCAGGTTGCGCTCAACGTCAAGCACGTGATGGCTTTCGCGCGGCTGGCGAAGGTGCCGGTGCTGTCGTGCGTCGATGTCAACCGGGCCAACCGGATCGGCAGCGAATTTGTTCCGGTGGTCTCGCGGGAGGCGCCGCAGGAGCAGAAGGCCGCGTTCACGCTCCTGCCGCACCACACGGTCGTCGAATCGGACAACTCACTCTGCGTGCCGCTGGATGTGCTTCAGCGCTACCAGCAGGCCATCTTCACCAAGGTCCACCGCGACCCGTTTACCAATCCGAAGCTCGATCGTCTGCTCACCGAAATGCCCGCGCGCCGCTTCATCGTCTTCGGGATCCCGCTCGAAACATCCTTGCGCATCCTCGTGCTCGGCTTGCTGCGTCGACGCCGACGTGTCACCCTCCTTACCGACGCCTGCGGCTACTGGAATCGGCAGGAAGCACAGATGGTCGTGCGACAGCTCGGCGTCAAGGGCTGCAAACTGACCACCGCCAACGAGTATCTCAGCAGCGCCCTGGCGCTCATCGCTCGCCGACTGAAAATCCGCATCCGGGCATCGCGCTCGGTGGCCTGACGTTATCCCGGGCGACCTGAGGTCGTCCTGAGCGAAGCGAGGGATCGGGCTGCCAGGGGAGAGTGCTCAACACTCGCGGAAAGATCCCTCGGTCACTGTACTCCCTCGGAATGACAAACGCGGCGCGCCGCTTTCGCCCGCATTGCCTCCAGGCGCGCCGACCCCCTATCATGCCGGACTATGGGACTGCCGGTGGTCGTCATCGTGGGCCGCCCGAACGTGGGCAAGAGCTCTCTGCTGAACGCGCTCGCCCGCGAACGCATCAGCATCGTGGACGCGCGCGCCGGCATCACCCGCGACCGCGTTTCGGCCATCATCGAGCACAACGAGCGGTACTTCGAGCTCGTCGATACCGGCGGCGTCGGCCTCGTTGACGACGACCACCTTGAGGAGCACGTGGAAGGGCAGATTCAGTATGCCATCGACCGCACCGACGCTGTGATCTTCCTTGTTGACGTCCGGGATGGTCTCACGCCGCTGGATCGACGCGCGGGGGAGTTGTTGCGACGGCTCGAAATCCCGGTGCTGCTGGTCGCCAACAAGGTCGATGCCGAACAGCAGCGGCCCGAGGCGGCGGAGTTCATCCGCCTCGGCTATGGCGAACCCCTGTGTGTCTCGGCCCTGCACGTCACGGGACGCGAAGCGCTGCTCGACCGGCTGGGCGAGCTGCTGGGTGCTGAGCACGGCGTGGCGCCTGAGACGCCCGTGATGAAGCTGGCCATTATCGGCAAGCGCAACGCCGGCAAAAGCACGCTGGTCAACGCTCTGGCGGGCGAAGATCGCATGATCGTCAGCGAAACGCCCGGCACGACCCGCGACGCCGTAGACGTGCGCTTCGAGAAGGATGGCCACGTGTTCATCGCGATCGACACCGCGGGGGTCCGCAAGAAAGCCCGCATGAACGATATCGAGTTCTACTCATACACGCGGGCACTCAAGTCGATCCGCCGCGCGGACGTCGTCATGCACCTGATCGACGCGACCGTGCCGATCAGCGAGGTGGACGCGAAGCTCGCGACGGCCGTGCTGGAGGAGTACAAACCGGTCGTGCTGACCGTCAACAAGTGGGACCTGGCTAAGGACCAGGCTCAGCCGCAGGCCTACGACGATTACCTGGCTCAGGTCCTCCCGGCCCTCCATTATGCGCCGGTGACGATCATGACGGCCAAGACCGGCAAGAACGTTGACGCCGCCGTCAACCTGGCCCGCCGCCTCCACAAACAGGCCCATGTGCGCATCACCACGGGCAAGCTCAACCAGGCGCTGGAAGCCATTCTCGCGGCCCGCGGCCCGTCCCCGAAGCGGGGCACGAAGCCGCTCAAGATTCTCTACGCCACGCAAGCGGCCACGGCGCCGCCGACGTTGGTATTCTTCTGCAACAACCCGGGGCTGGTAAGCGGCAATTACCGGCGCTTTATGGAAAACCGTTTGCGGGAGATACTACCATTCCGAGAGGTGCCGATGCGACTGCTGTTCCGGGCGCGGCACACGGGGCGCGCCGGGTGGCCTTGATGCAGGCGGACAGACGAAAAAGGGAAACTGATGTCGATCGAGTTCCACTGCAATCACTGCGGCAAACTGGTCCGCGCTCCGGACGACGCCGGCGGCAAGCACGGGAAATGCCCCTCGTGCCACCAGTCGGTGTACATCCCCCTGCCGAGCGATCAAGTCGAGCCGCTGGAGATCGCGCCGGTCGATGAAGCAGAGGAGCGCGAGCGGGCCCGCTTGCTGAAAGAATCGCAGGATTTGCAGCGGCGGCTCCTGAACGAGCGCGACCTGCCGACGGGGATGGGGGCCGCGCCGCCGCCTTCCTCCGCCGGACAGGTGATGCCCCCCAGGCTCGACATGGAAACGCTGGTGATTGAGTACGCCCAGGCCATGGCGGCGGGTAACCTCGAGCAAGCCGAGCAGCTCGCCGCCGACATCCGCACGGATATGAAGGCGGCGGAAGACGTCATGCAGCGCCTGATGCTCGACGAACTCCCGCCCAAGCGCCTGGCGAAGATTCCCCGGCCCGTCCTGGTCGGTTTCTTCAAGCAACTACGGAGGAAATAAGTTGACGGGCCGCGAGTCGAGCGCGCCTCACCGCGAACATCACCGACCCGGCTCATCCGGAATCGTCCACGCGAAGACGCTTTGCCGCGGCGTGTCGATATGAGTGAGGACGTGGACGCCCGGCGCGAAGCGCGCCACGCGCGAGGTCAAAGCCCGCGGCGCCACCATCCGGCAGCCTGCCCGGGCCTTTGAAGACGAGCTCGGCGTACTCAAAACCGGCGTCATCAGGTACCGGTTCCGTCCGAGGGCGTCAATGGGAAACCTTCGTGAGTGCTGCCCGGTTTTGAGCGTTGGCGAAGCATGGCGCGGTTCCCTGCGTCGGCCCAACCGTAGCGGTATGGGTCGCGAGCAGGTGCTTCCGGACACGCGAGAGCCGCGGATCCCCCACCTACCGTACGGAAGCAATTCCGTGGACACCGCGCCGGTACGCGGACCCGCAGTTGATTCCGCCGAAAGCCTGCGGCGGATTTGACCGCCGCGGCCATGGATGTCGGCCGCTCCAATTCGCCTGAGTTCGGACGGCCCGCCCCGCACTTACTCAGGCCTTAACGGGTCGCTTATGCCTTCGTGGCCGGCGGGGTGGGCGGTAGTGTGCTCGGTCGGCTCGATGTGCGAAGTAATGTGGATCATGTCATCGGGGAACAGGTCGCGAATGGATTGCTCCGCGCGCGTCACGCGGGCGTGGGCCTCGAGCGTGGACGACTCACCGGGAACCAGTACATGCACGTCCACCCAAACCTGGTCGTTGATCTGCCGGCAGCGCAACTGGTGAAAGTCGACGATCAGACCCTCGCGGACCGTGGTTCGCAAGCCGTTCATCAAGCGGCGCGACAGCTCCGGCTGTACCTCGTCCATCAGACCGGCGAACGCCTTGCGGACCAGCGTGACGCCAGTGGCCATGATGTAAAGACCGATACAAATCGCCGCCACCGGGTCCAGCCAGGTAATGCCTGTCAGCAGGACCAGCCCGACACCGACGATCACCGCCCCAGTCGTCCACATGTCGGATAAGACATGCTTACCGTTCGCGACCAGGATGAGCGCATTGTGCTTTCGGCCCACGGAGACCAAGGCCAGCCCCAGCGCCAGGTTGATCAGCGCGAGCGTGCCGGCGATCGCCAGCCCGAGCCCCAGGTGCCGCAAGTGCGGCCCGCGAATCAGACCGACGACCCCGCTGGAGATGACGGCGACGGCAGCCGCCAAGACCAGCGCCCCTTCGAAGCCGGCCGAAAAATAGGCGATGCGCCCGTGGCCGTAGGGGTGGCCGGCATCCGCCGGACGCGCGGCGTACCAGAGACTGTAGGCGGCCAGCCCGGTCGCGGCGCTATGAACGACGGACTCGGCGGCGTCGGAGAAGATTGCGGCGCTGTGCGTCAGCAGATACGCGGTGAGCTTTCCCACCAGCATGACAACGGAAGCCAGCAGGCTGATCGAGATAGCGACCTTGCACGGATCCCTCTTCAACGTGCCTTCCACGCGCGCCGGACAGGCGTCGCCCATCCATAATCACTCAGCGACCGTTGCGGCGACGCACTCGCGCCCGGGCAGGGGGAATTGTAATCGATAAAGCGGACTGGAGGACGGCAGTCGCTTACCTGCGGGCCGGCGCGCCGGAAGGCCCCTGCCGGCCGCGCACTACAAGGGACAGGGCAGCGTGCGCCGGGCTGGGATGTCCGGCGCTACAGTTACTAATCCGGCCACTATATCTTGGACATTCAACAGCCGGATCGGAACGAGGGATTCCGTTATTTGGGCGTGCGGACAAGTGCAACCTTTCATGGCCGGAGTAATAAGTGCCGGGATGCTTGAATGCCCGATGCTTGGACTCCCAAACCCTCGGCCCACGAACCCGCCGGCGCTCTGCGCATGGAAGCTCGAACCGTTGAACCTACGATCCTCTCGGCCGGCTCTTATCCGGATACATCGGCGGCGGCGGCAGTTCGACCGGATTCTCCTTGAGGCCCTGAAGCACATGCTCGATCGCCGCGTCGAGCTGCGCATCCTTGCCGCGCATCACGTCGCCGGGCAGGTTTTGGACCTCAATATCCGGGACGACCCCGACACCCTCAATCAGCCACTGGCGGTCGAGGCCGTAGAGGCCGAACTGCGGCGGCGTGACGCCTCCGCCGTCCACGAGATTCTGGTGCGGCTCGATGCCGATCGACCCGCCCCAGGTCCGCATGCCGATGATCGGAGCGAGCTTCTTGATCTTGATCGCCTCGGCGAACATCTCGCCATTGGAGCCGGTGTCCTCGTTGATCAGCACGACCCAGGGGCCGACGAAGACACGCTCGGGGTCGCGGAGCGGGTTGCCCTCACGCGGCTGGGTCAAGCCCCAGATCTCGCGCTCAAGCCGGTCGATGATCATGTCGGCGGTAAAACCGCCGCCGTTGTAGCGCTCGTCGACGATGAAGGCCTTCTTGTAGTAGTGTGGGTACCAGACCTTGGCGAACTCGATCAGCCCGGCTTGCCCCATGTTGGGAATGTGCACGTAACCGACCTGACCGTCGGTCAGCTTGTCGACGTAGGCGCGGTTGTCTTCGACCCACTCGCGGTAGCGAATGCCGCGCTCGCTGCCGATCGTTTTGAGGCGGTACGTCTTCGCACCGTCCGGCGTCGGCTTGTCGCTGTAGGTCAGCGTGACGGTCCGGCCTGACTTGTTTTGCAGGAACATGCAGATGTTGTCGGCGGTGGTGACCTCCTCGCCGTCAATCGCGATCAGGTAGTCGCCGGCCTTGATCGGACAGCCGGGCTCGTCGAGCGGCGACCGTTTGCTCGGATCGCCCGGCACGTTCGGGACGATGTGGCTGATGCGGTAGTAATTCGCGCCGTCTTCCGCGGTGAACTCCGCCCCGAGCAGGCCGGTGGAGACGCGCTTGGCGTCGGACTTGATGTCGCCGCCCCACACATACGTATGCCCGATGTTGAGTTCGGCGATCATCTCGCCGATGAGGTAGTTCAGGTCGCTGCGGTTGCCGCAGAACGGCAGGAATTGGGCGTATTTTTTCTGGGTTGCGTCCCAATCAAGTCCGTGCAGGCTCGCGTCGTAAAACCAGTCGCGCTGGATGCGCCAGGCTTCGTTAAAGAGCTGCTCGAATTCCTGACCGCGATCGACTTTCACGCGGACGCCGCCGAGGTCGATCTTGCCATCGCCGACCTTCGCCTTGGCGCCCACATCGACGACGCCGTAGGTGCTCCCCGCGCGATAGACGAGCTTCTTTCCGTCGGCGGACTGGTGATAGTTGGCGATGCCACCCAGGACTTTGGTCGCCTTCTCGTCTTCGAGGTTGTAGTGATACAGATCCAGGCTGCCGCCGGTCTCGTCCGTGACCACCTGGTACTTGCTGAATTCGTTCTGGGGCTTCTTGAGGTACATGAAGCCCTTCTCGGTGGCTTCGAGGCGAAAGTACTTGGCGGCGGAGACGCCTTCGGCCACGACGATGCGGCGCTGGATGCCTTCGAGGTCGATCTGGGTGCCTTCGTCCTCTTCCTCCTCTTCCGCTTCATTTTCCCTTGCTCGCGCTTCGGGCTCGGCTTCTTCGCTTGCTTGGGCTTCGGGCTCTGGTTCTTCGGCCTCTTCCTCTTCACCCTCCTCCTCGGCGGGTTCTTCCTCCTCGACCTCTTCCGCGGCGACCTCTTCCTCGGAGTCCTTCGGAGCGAAGGGCGACTTGGCGTCGGCCTGGAGCAACATGATGTGCGGCCGCGTCATGTCGAGGAAGATGTGGTTCTGGTCGGCGAAACCCATGATCGGGGTAAACGTGCGATTCGACAGGAAGTATAGGTAGCGGCCGTCGGGGTCGAACGACGGACTCCAGTCTTCGGTCATGTCGCCGGTCAGCCGATACGATTTCTTCTCCTCCATCGAGTACAGGAAGATCGAGTCGTACTGGCTCTCTTCCATCTTCGTGTACGCGATCCACTGGGTGCACGGCGACCAGACGTAGTCCTG
>JBHHZX010000080.1:0-12391 GCA_046758265.1 Phycisphaerae bacterium | reverse complement strand
TCACTCGCTTTGTTCGCGGACGATCAAGGTCCGGGGGACACGGCGTCCCCCGCACGGCGGCGCGCATGCGTTCCAAATTCGCGCGCGTTTGGAGCGGCACGAATTAGCACAGCAATTAGAATACGCTACGTGCGATCTGGTCGCCAACCGGTACTGGTGACGGAGGACGGCGGTGGACCAGCCGCAGCCCATCTTGGTGCGCGGGCGATGCGCGTGTGGCAAGCGCTACCGTATTCGCAATGCGCAGCCCGGAATCACGGTCATGTGCCCGAACTGCCGCCGGGCGATCCCCATCACCGACGCCGACCTGCGCGCCGCGCTGGCCGACGCCCGGCTGATCCCCGTGCAGAGCGAGACGGCCGAGCCGCTGGAAGTGATCCCGGTCGATGTCGGCGAGTTGACGCTCGCGCCGGAAGGGAGCCGGCCGGGCCTGACCGGCGAGAAAGCGTTCGAGCATGAAGAGGTGATGCTGGCCAGGGCGGTGCGGGGAAGCCTCACGCTGGGAGAGACCTACGACGAGCTAAATCCGCCGCCCGCTGCCGGTCCGTGCGTCCTGATCGAGTTCGAGCCTGGTCGGGAGGCGTTCGTGCACGACCTGTTCGCCAGTTTCTATTGTGCCGGGATTCCCGGCAACGCGCTCAACATCCTGGTGATCGCGGTCGCGTGCTCGCTGGTGGTGGCGTTACAGTACGTGCTGGTGTTTTTGGGCCCCTTCTTGCTGTTCATGATCCCGCTCTACGGGATCGTCTTTTTGTACGTGGTGCAGTTTTACTGGTCGGTGCTGCGGATTACGGCCGGCGGCGAGGACGAGATCCCTTGGGCCCAGACCGATTGGAGCTTCTGGCACGACGGGTTCAAGCCGCTGATCTGGATGACCACGATTTCGCTGCTGTGCTCGCTGCCGGCCATGTTGCTGGGGTGGTACGGCCTGTCGGGTGTCACGGTCGGTTGGCCGGCGTGGTGGCTGGCACTGGGCGCGGGCTGGTTTTTCTGGCCGGTGGCGGTGATGTCGGTCGCGCTGGGCAACACGATTCTGTTTGTCCGCCCGGATTGGCTGATTCGCTGCGTCATCGGGATCGGCCCGGTCTACCTGGTGGCGTGGCTGGCGGTGATGATCGCCATCGCGGGCTGGTACGCGTTCTGGCAGTTCGCGGGCATTTGGATCTGGATTCCGGTGCTGGGCTTCGCGGTGAACCTCTACTTGGGCTACGTGGTGTTCCGCGCGCTGGGGCTGCTGTTCCGTCACTTCCGCGAGCGGTTTCCGTGGAAATATTAGCGGCGAGATCGGTTCGGCGAATCCGGCCTATGGCTGCGGCCGTCCGGTCACTAGTGCGGCAGCTTGTCGATTTTCGCGGCGAGGATGAAGTCGCTCTCGGTCAGCCCGTCGATCTTGTGCGTCCAGATTTGGACACCGACCTTGCCCCAGGTCAGGTGGATGTCGGGGTGGTGGCCCTCGGCTTCGGCAACTTCGCCAACGCGGTTGACGAACGCCAGCGCGGTCACGAAGTTGGGGAACTTATATTCCTTGCTCAGGTGGTGCTCGTTAACGACCTCCCAGCCGCCAAGCTGCTTGAGTAGCGGCGTGACGGCGTTGCCCTTCAGGGCCGGCACGCCGCCCGTGCATGGGACGCATTGTTTCGCAGAAAGCTCGGACACCGCTTTTCTCCCTCGGTTCCGTGAGTGCAAGCTATGCGAGTGATTGTATCCGGCAAGCACGGCCGGGCGCCACAGGAGCGGAGGCGCTTTCGCTATACGAACGACCAGGGAAACAGACCGCTGGCGCCGATCGTAATGGAGATCGATTGTACTGCAATCGAACGTCCGTCGCGGGGGTCCCAGACGCGTGGTCAGGTCGGTAGATGGCGGGCCAGCCGAGTGTTCGGGAATCTGTCTCCCCATGCGTCTGGAAATCTGCGGCCTCAGGCTGATCCGACGGGTGTCTTTGGGGCCGGGGAGGCTCTTTGCGGAACTCGGAGCGTGCCCGTACCTTTCCTGCTGACATAGAACCTCCACTGGATACTTTGTACGAAAGATGTCTCAGGGTGATTAAGAGCCAGGCCAAATGGCTGCTGTGTAGCGTCGTCAAAGTCCTGTTCGGAAGAAGGTCGATTTGCGTCACAGGGGAAGGCGGCCTGCCACTGCACTTCCGGCCGGCGGAGTACGTCAGGCTTTTGGGCGGCGTCAAGCGAGCGTGTGCGCGACAGCGACGGCAGTGGCTCCCGCTGTTACGCCCGGGTGAGCTGATTCTTGACGTAGGCGCGAACATCGGAGTTACCGTTCAGTTGTTCTTCTCGATCCTCAAGGGACGGTGTCGGGTTTACGCGTTTGAGCCGATCCCGCGAAACTTCGAGTTCCTCGAAATCAACTCCCAGCCACTGGGCCCCAACCGGGTCACACTGGTCAACAGTGCCGTGGGCAACTATGACGGCGAAGCCGTGTTCGCCGAGAACTTGTGGCATCCGGCACTCTCCCGACTGGCGTCGCGGGTCACCAAGTCCGGCCGGTCGTCGCTGTACTGGCAGCAGCACGCAGAGATCAAGGTCAAGATGCTCAAGCTCGATACGTTTCTCCAGGACCACCCGGATCTCCGGCCAACCTTCGTCAAACTTGACGTGGAAGGCATGGCCGTCGCGGTGTTGGAGGGAGCCGCGCACATGCTCCAGCGCTACAAGCCCGTCATCACTTGCGAGTTCCACTGGCCCGATGAGAGGGCCGGGGTGACTCGAATTCTGGGAGAAGCGGGCTATCAGGCGGTCGTCTTTCATGACGACGGGCGTCTTTCCCTTTGCGCCCCTGACCAACTTGCATCTAGAAGTGATGGCAACTTCGTCCATCCCTCCGATCCGAGGATTCCTGATCTGAATCTCAGACCCCCGGAGGGCGAGTTGCGAGACCTGCCCGTGCTTCGCACGCCGGATGCCAAGTAGCCCAGTGCGATGGCGGGCAGCTTCGAATCGGCAAGCACTCATTGGGATGTCAGGGAATTCCGCGGGGGTTGGGCTTGATGGGATTCGGCCCGCATCAGCGGGCTTCATGCCAATCATTGAGGCGGCGGATGCCGGAACTGCCGTAACGGTGCTCGCTTGCCGCCCTGCTGAAGCGTGGGTACCGTACCGTTTTAAGGGTGGTGCGTCCGGCTCCGACGGGGTGGGGAGCCGGTGATTGGCCAGTCGAGGAGCCGGCCTCGGTCCGATCCGCAACCAGCACGGGCATATTCGCGCTCAACGGCGATCTGCTCTGCATCGCCGGGTACAGCTTGCCCCACCTTGCGACCGGCGTATAATCGCCGCCCGCGAGATAGGGTCCGCCAGCAAGAAGTCCACGCCGTGGGGCGTGAATCCCCCAACGCTGATTCATGAGGTGACACTCGCTTCGGAGCAACGTCATGGATTTGAGGACCGAAGCCCTGGAGTACCATTCGCATCCCAGGCCTGGAAAGCTTGAAGTCATTCCAACCAAGCCGTGCGTCACCCAGCGTGACTTGTCGCTCGCGTACACGCCGGGCGTTGCCGAGCCCTGCCGGGAAATCGAGAAAGATCCGGACAAATGCTACGAGTACACCTCACGCGGCAACCTGGTCGCGGTGATCTCGAACGGGACGGCCGTGCTCGGGCTGGGAAACATCGGGGCCCTGGCTGGCAAGCCGGTGATGGAAGGCAAGGGCGTTCTTTTCAAGCGTTTTGCCGGCATTGATGTCTTTGACATCGAGGTGGACACGCCGGACCCCGAGGAACTCATCGGGATCGTCAAGAAGCTCGAGCCCACGTTCGGCGGGATCAACCTGGAGGATATTAAAGCCCCCGAATGCTTCATGATCGAGCGACGCCTGCAAGAGTTGCTGGACATTCCCGTGTTTCACGACGACCAGCACGGCACCGCCATCATTTCCGGCGCCGCCTTGATCAACGGCTGTATCCTTCAAGAGAAGAAGATCGGAGAGGTTCGGATGGTCATCAGCGGGGCGGGTGCCGCCGGCATCGCCTGCGCAAAGTTCTACATCTCCCTGGGGGTCCAGCCGGAAAACGTAATCATGGTGGACTCGCGGGGCGTGATCTACAAGGGGCGCCGCGAGGGCATGAACCCGTTCAAGGAGGAGTTCGCGGTCGACACGCCGGCCCGCACGCTGGCCGACGCCTTGAAAGGCGCGGACTGTTTCTGCGGGTTGTCTCAACCGGGCATCGTCACGCAGGAGATGGCCAAGTCGATGGCCGACAAGCCGTTGATCTTCGCGATGTCCAACCCCGTCCCGGAAATCATGCCGGACGAGGCCAAGGCCGCGCGCCCGGACGCGATTGTGGCGACCGGTCGCAGCGATTTCCCCAACCAGGTGAACAACGTGCTGGGCTTCCCCTTCATCTTCCGCGGGGCACTGGACGTACACGCCCGCAAGATCAACGAAGAGATGAAGCTGGCGGCGTGCCACGCGCTGGCGGAGCTGGCGCGCCAGGACGTTCCTGATAGCGTATTGCGCGCCTATGGGCTCAAGCGGCTGCAGTTTGGTCCAGACTACATCATCCCTAAACCCTTCGATCCGCGTGTGCTCATCTGGGAGGCGTCGGCGGTCGCCGAGGCGGCTGTGAAGTCGGGCGTGGCGCGCATGCCGATGAAGGACTTCCGGGCCTACCGCGAGCGTCTCGAGGCCTCGCTGTCGCGCTCGCAACAGTTCATGCGGTCGATCCGCAGCCGCGCCCGAGGAAGTAACAGGCGCATCATCTTCTCCGACGGTGAACACCCGACGATCATCCGGGCGGTCCACATCCTCCAAGAAGAGAACCTCGGCCGCCCCGTTCTCGTCGGCAGACCTGATTTGATCCAGCGCAGATCCAGAGAACTCGGCGTGGCGCTTGATGACATCGAGATTCTCGATCCGCAGACTTACCCGGAGCGCAAGGCGCTCGCCCAGCACTTCTACGACAAGCGCAAGCGCAAAGGCACCAATTGGGCTGACGCCCGCTATTGCACGCGTGTACCGGACCGCTTCGCCGCCCTGATGCTCGAAACGGGCCGGGTCGACGGGATGGTGTGCGGCATCGGCAAGAGCCACGCCTACGTGATGCGGGCGCTGCTGCAAATCATTCCGATGCGCGAGGATGTACGCCGCGTCTCCGGCATGTACGTCGTTTTGACCAAGAACGATATCCTCTTCTTTGCCGACTGCACCGCAAAAATCGATCCCGCCGCCGAGGAACTCGCCGAGACGGCGCTGCTGACGGCGAAAGTCGCCCGCTACTTCGACGTCACGCCGAGAGTCGCGCTGCTCTCGTTCAGCAACTTTGGCAGCGTGCGGCACCCGGAAACCGAAAAGGTCCGCAAGGCCGTCGAAATCGTCCATGCGCGGGACCCGAACCTGTGCATCGACGGCGAACTGCAAATCGACACGGCGCTCTCCAAAGACATGCAGGACGAGTTCTACCCGTTCTGTGAGCTGAAAGGTAAGGCGAATGTCCTGATCTTCCCGAACCTGGCGGCGGGCCTCATCGCTGCCAAGCTGGTTACCCGAGTGGGTCAGGCCGAGAAGATCGGACCGCTGACGCTCGGGTTCAGCAAGCCGGTGAACGTCCTGCACCTCTCCAGCGACGTGGAAGACGTCGTCAACGCTACGGCCATCACGGTCATCGAGTGTCTGGATGGGACGCTTTGAGGTTGGGCGCCGGGCGGCAAGTCACGGATCCGTTGAGCCGGGGAGCAGCCCGGTGGCCCGGTGTCACCGGCCGCTGGAAGGCTGCGCGCTCGGAAGAGAAGCCTACCAAGGTCGCCGCGATCTCGCGTCGTTCCGCAGTGTCTTGCGGAACCGGCCTACCGCACTCAGCCCGTGTTAGCCGCGCCGAGCAAGGCGCCCAGAATCTCGCTGACGAGCGTGTCCACGGTCGTGCTGATCACGTCGCCGGCGAGGTTGGCAAAGAAATTGGCCGGCAGGCAACTGCCGCCGAATCCACACAACAGCCCTCCGCTCAGCAGCATCAGAACGGATTTCGGTCGCACACGTCGCATGTTGGCGTCCCACACCTTCTGGCTGGCTAACCCCCAACCGGAAGTGTCAGTACGGGGGCCACACCCTCGATCGCGCCGGCTTGCAGCGCGAACAGTTGGGCCAAGAATCCGAACGTCGATTTCGAAGTCAGGTCGGCGTCGTCAATGTAATACCAATAGCCCCGGTGGCGCACGGCGACCGCCGCGCGGCTCGGTTGCGTGCGCTGCGAATGAACGCGCAGCAGATCCCCGGTCAGGAGCGTCCAATCAAACGGCTGGCCGTCGGCGTCTCGGGTGGTTGTCACGACGCCCCGGTGGCGGTGCGGCTCGGGGACCTGGACGGCCTGTGATAGATAAAAGAGCGTTCCCATCAGAGACCGAGTGGCGATGTTGATCTGCGTGCGCTTCCCGGGCGCCGCCTTCACTTCGGGTTGTCTGCCGATGGCAAGCTGGATGTCGTAAGAGGAGCGGTCCGGATCGAGGCCGAGGAGTTCGACGATTTCTATGACCTCGGGGCTCTCAGCGGCGGGGGGGGGCGGTTTGCGCCACACCAGTACCCGCGAGGAACCAGTCACGATCAGGCTCTCGCCGGTCGAGTTCACACGGACGGAATAGCCCTGACTCCGCGCGCTGACGACATCAGGCAGGGTGGCACCTGCCAAGGGAACCGGAATGCCAACGTCGTCTTCGCGCGACTCGTAGCCAAGCTCCAACAGGCCTTTCTTCTGCAACTGGCGCAGCAGTCCGCTCACACGCGCAAAGTCTTTGTAGCGCGGCACGTCGGCGGGCGTCGGACCAGAGGCCCTGGACGCGTTGTCGAGCCCGTTCATTGTCTGAACCGTCAGCCGCAGCACTCGATCGACACTCCAGCCGGAGTGCGATAGAAGCAGAATCGCGTCCAACGGGAGCGGGGACAGCAACTGCCTGACGAAATCGCGGCCCTGGAGCGGCGCGAAGGTGATCGTCGGGCGCTCCTCGTAGCCGACGCCCGCGCCCAATCCGAGCCTGTCTGGATTGATCGGATTGGGGCCCTCGTTGATCGCGCCGCTGAGATCCGCTGTTTCCTCGAATCGGAACTGCGCCGAGACGCTCCCCACGCCCAGGAACAGCGGACTCTCGCGGTATTGCAGCCTGACCAGGTTGAGCAAGAGCTGCTCAGTGGTCGTTTCCTGAATGGCCTCGTTGTACCGAACACGGCTTGCTTGGAGTGCCGTCGGGCCGAGCACGCAGCCGCAGGCCGCGGCCCCCAGCAGGCATCCGGCCGAGACCACGCGCGGGACCTTCAATCGTTTCAAAGCATCGCTCCTCACTGGTTCGCGGCACAACCGCGGGGAAGGTTCAAGGCTGTACTCTAGCACGCTGAGAGTTTTTGGAAAGCGATCGGCCGGCCGCCCAGGAGCTGCGGCCGTCGCCCGACGATGAGTGTGCCCGGTCAGAAGCGGCGCGCAGCCTGGCGGCGAGGCGGTTATAATGACTGTAGTGAAATGAGGGGAATACTTGGTGCCAGGAGGCCGGGATGAAAACGAAATGGATACCCGCGATCGTGCTCACCTGTGCGACGCAGGCGCTGGCTGAGGAAACGATGCCCTGGGCGAAAGACTACGACGCCGCCCGCACGGCAGCCGCTGCCTCGGGCAAGCTGATCATGATCGATTTCTACGCCGACTGGTGAGGCTGGTGCAAAAAGCTTGATCGGGACACCTTCACCGACAAAGACGTGATCAAGCGCATGGCACAGTTTGTGCCAGTCAAGTTGAACACGGGAAAGCGCGAGGGCGGAAAGCTCGCGCAAAGGTATCGTGTCCGTGGCCTGCCGACCATTCTGTTTGTGGACTCCGACGGCGAAGTCAAGGAAAGCATCTCGGGCTATAGGCCGGCGCCGGCGTTCGCCAACACACTCGACTCGATCACCTCGCGCCAGATATCGAGTGTCCGAAGAGCGGCCAAGCGTCATCCGGACGACGGTGAGGCCCGGGCGCGGCTGGGGCTGGCTCTGGCGATTCGCGGCGATCTGAAGGAGGCCGAAGCCGCGCTCCTCAAGGCCCGGGTGGCCAAGTTCAGAGGCCCGCTTGTGGGACGCGCCTACAACAACGTCGGTGATCACTATCGACAGCGAAATGAGGTGGATCAGGCGGTCGATGCGTACAATCGTGCTGACCGCGTCGGAAAAGACCCCGTGGTGCGAGCGTATGCCAAGACTCGCCTGTTGGAATGCTACCGGGCCAGGGGCGATACCCGCCGAGCGCAGCAGGTGGCCCGGGCGTTGGCCCGCCTGAAAGGGGCGCCGCAAGAATATGTGGATAGAGCTAAGGAGTTTCTCGAGGGCTGAATCGCGGTGCTAGGTCTCCCGGGTGCCCCGCCGAACATGACGGTCGCGATCGAGAAGGTCAATCGCTCGCCAGGTTCAATCGGGGTCACTGGATTTGAACCTGGGGCCGCGCGGTCGCTTCTCGCTAGCGCGCCGCCGTCCCTGTGTGGTACCTGCTCTGCCGACAGGGGTTAGGGGTGCGTTGAAAAAGGGGACAGGCACCTCCCAGAGACCTTTATTCGCCGAGGGTTTCGGCCGACGGCTCGGAGTCAGTCCCCTTTTTCAACGGACAGCTAGGGGGGCGAGTGGTGGCGGGGGTGCGGTTCCGGTTCAGGCAGTCTTTCAACCTGACGGTTCCCGCAGTCAACCGCAGGCCGGATCGCCACGATGGTCAGGCCGGCATTGACGGGTAGGCACGTGGGTGCAAGAAAGCTTTGCGAAAGGAGGCGGGAACCCCTATACTAGACGTTGGGCAGGTTTTGTCATGTCTCGGGATGCTTGATGCCTGTGGTTTTGCGTGAGAGGGGCCGATGCGAACCGTCGTCAGCCAAGGAAAATCTGGCGTACGCGCGGCTTTGCCGGCAGTTCTTGCGATGGCTTTGGCCGGGTGTCCGCAGGCCGACACGGAGCTTCTATCCGGGCAGCTTCTGCCGGAGCGCTTCGACGGAGAATGGCAGCTCGCGTCCGTTGGTGAGCTCGGTGTCGCCTGTCTGAGGGTGTCGGGCGGCCGTATCGTCGAATTTGACGATGGCTGCAACGAATCACTTGTTGTAATATCAAATAGTCAGCCGGCCGCGATTTCGGCCGACCAAGTCGTCTGGTCATTCGTCGGAACAACCCCGATCGCCACGTCCGATGTCACGCTCAGCGCCGTGGTCCAGCCGGACGGCAGTTTGTACGGAACCATGCTGATAGATGTCGACGCACCAGGTCCGCCGAAAAGCGCAGAGTTTGTCATGGTGCGTCGCGGCGAGCCGATACGCCGTGATCCGTCTGCCGGCAAAGAGCTCTCGAACCTGCTTAGGCGAGTGACGCAGTTTGCGGACGGAATCATTGTTCGCCTTTTGACCGTGGAGGACCTACTGCGCGAATCTGTCCACGGCGAGCAACCCGACGCGCTGCTTGAGCTAGGCGAACCGTCGCCTGACCTCAGCGGGGACGAGCTGGCTGAGCAACCGGCGGACGAGCCTGTCCAGGGCGAGCAATCCGACGAGCTGCCTGAGTTAGGCGAACCGTCGCGCGACCTTGGCGGTGACGAACCGGCTGGCCGCCAAGCGGACGAAGCCAGCATGGCAACCCGCTCCGCACGCGAAGAGCTGACGGCCTCACCCGGCGGATCGCGGGCGCAGCCTTCCGATTCGTTCCCCGGTTACCAGGTTCTCCGCGAGATCTACCGTGACGGACAGGGGGCGGTTTACGGTGTCGCAGCCTTCGTTCTGTTGCTGACCGGTTTCGCAATCGCGGCCTCGATTCGCGCCAAGAAGAATCGGCGACTTGCCGAGAGCGAGCGCGCAGCAAAGCGCGCCGCGATTGTTGCCGAGCAACAGGCGACAATGGCAAGCGAGTTCTTGCAGACGTTGCTCATCTGCGCCAATCCCGGACACGGCAAGGGCTCAGGGGTCACCGTGCGTGAGGTGCTCGATGAAGCTGCGGAGCGCGCTGATTCCGAATTGTCCGACCAACCCGAAGTTGAGGCCGCCGTACGCGCGACCATCGGCAAAGCCTACCAAAGCCTGGGCTTCCTCGACGAGGCTGAACCGCACCTGCGCGCTGCCTTGAATGAGCGACGATGCCTCCGCGGCGACGCGCATCCGGATACAGCCTCGAGCCTGCAAAACCTCGCCAACGTACTGTTCCGAAAAGGCGACGTGGCAGCCGCCGAAAGACTTTGGCGAGAAGCAGTGGAAGTCTATCGGCGGGCGTACGACGACGAGCATCCGCTCGTTGCGACCGCCCTGAACAACCTCGCCCTGGCCCTGCAAGCCCAAGGTGATTACGCAGAGGCCGAGACGATGCACCGCGAGGCGCTGCGGTTGCGCCGTAAGCGGCTGGGCAACGAGCACCCACACGTAGCCAACACGCTGGAGAAGCTGGCGACGCTGCTGAGTGAAATGGGTGAGTATGCCGAAGCGGAGTCGGCGGCGCGGGAGGCGTTGGCTCTGCGCCGGAAGGTACTGGGGGACGAGCACCCACACGTCGGCAGGAGTCTGAACACGTTATCGAGTGTGCTTGGCTCGCAGGGCAAGCACATCGAGGCCGTGACAACCCTGCACAAAGCCGTCGAGATTCAGCGGAGCGCCCTCGGTGAGGATCAAGACGACCTCGGTAGTTCGTTGACGCGGCTGGGTACGGCCTTCTCGAAGGCCGGAAAGCCTGCCGAGGCGGAGCGGGCGCTGCGTGAGGCCTTGGAGATTCGCCGAAAGCGCCTACCAGAAGGTCACTGGCTCACAGCCGACACCGCCAGTGTGCTCGGCGACTGCCTCGTCAAACTGGGCCGGTACCAGGAAGCCGAGCCACACCTGCTCGACGAATATCGGTACATGGAGAAAACCCGCGGTGCGCAACACCCGCGCACACAGGAAGCGCTCCGGCGAATCATCGATGTTTATGACGCGTGGAACAAAGCCGAGGAGGCCGCCACGTACCGCCGTCTGTTGCTGCAAGTGACCGAGCCGGAGGAATCGTTGACGCCGAGCGGCGATGTTTCGGAGCAATCAGAGCAAGGGGAGCCCGATCGGCGATAAGAGACGCCGATTTCGTCCGACCCTAGATCGCAGGTTTCGACCGCCTGACCGCAGAATGTGCAGTCAGGCAGGTCGGGTCATCGACCCGACGCTTCCCCGTGGCTGTCGGGCCGGAGCAGGTCGGCGAGAGCCCGCCCGATCTGAGTGCACCATGGATATGCCCGCTCGCGCAGGAACACTTCGTCCAGGCTGTAGCGCCAATGAAGATAGAACGAGTGCGCCACCCAGGCGCCCATCGTCGGCGAGAGCGAGTACTGGCTCCACCCGCCCAGCGGCTGGCCGTCGAGCGCCATCACGCCGGGGACGACGGCGCCGTCAACGTCATAGAACCGGCGTGCGAAGGCTTGGTACGCTGGAAGCAGCTTCCAGTTGAAGTTGATAAAGCTCTGGCCCGACTCGACCAGCCCGGCCGTGTGGTAGGCCAGGTACGTCATCTGCGTGTTAAGGTCATTGTGGTAGTCGCCTTTCCACGGTGGCAGGCCTCCCTCGTCTGCGGTCCAGACGCCCTGAAGCGGCATCGGTGGGGCGTGTGCTCGCGACGCGGACCCGTAGAGGTATTTCACGAGATCGTAGTGGGTCTGAATGGCCGGGTCTGGAACTTCGACACTCGAGATCGCCCGAAAATCGCGCCACCACGCGAGGTGCGGCTCGAGCATCTTCGCGTAACCGGCCGCGAGCGCTGCGACCACGCGCTGGCGACCGACTTCGACCGGGTTCGGCCCGTCGGCTGTCGAGGTGATCGCGATCGCGAGCACCGTCGCGTCTCAACTGGGCTTATCACTGCTTGACATTGTCTGCTCGAACCGCACCGACCCAAGCTGTGCCTCAGCGCTTCCAGCGGATGAGGCGGGCCGAGTTCAAGACCACAGCCACGGATCCCAGGTTGTGCGTGAGCGCGGCCATGATCGGGGACAGCACGCCGAAGCTGGCCAAGGCAATCGCGATGCCGTTGTACAGAACCGCAAACGCGAGCAGGTTTTCTCGTATGCGTCGCTTGGTGACTCTGCCCAGACGGATCAGGGCCGGCACCTGCGAAACATCCGGACGCAGGATTCCGATGTCCGCGGTCTCCAATGCAAGCGGGGAAGCTCCAGCGCCCATCGCTACGCCAACGTAGCTCGTCGCCAGCGCCGGGCCGTCGTTGACGCCGTCGCCGACGTACATCACTTTCCGTCCGTCTTGCCGCATGCTCTCGAGCCGGTCGACTTTCTCGTTGGGCAGCAGCTCACCCTCCCACGACTCGATCCCAACGTCCGCGGCCAATCGTGCGACAGCCTTGTTCCGATCCCCGGAAAGAAGATGCACGCGATCAACACCCAAGGCCTTCAGCTCCCGAACGGCCGGTGCTGCCGAGGGGCGCAGGGTATCA
>JBHHZX010000079.1:0-12416 GCA_046758265.1 Phycisphaerae bacterium | reverse complement strand
TTGCGGTGTGCCGTCGGCTTCGGTGTTTTGGCGCGGCGCGCGCTCTTCGCCGAGCACCTCCCGAACGCGTTGCAGGAATTCCCGCGACGTGAAGGGCTTATGCAGGAACCGGCCGGGCTCGTCTTGGGCCCCGACCTGCGCGAAGGCGTCGTCGTCGTAGCCGGAGACAAAGAGAATCTTCAGGCCGGGACGCGAGGCGGTGAGTTCGGCCGCCAGAGCGGGGCCGCTCATTTCCGGCATCACCACGTCGGTGATCAACAGGTCGATTCGCTCGGCGGCGTTGGCCGCCAGCTTCAGGGCCTGTTTGCCATCTTCGGCTGGCAGCACCGTGTAGCCGCTGTCTTCGAGAATCTCGCGTTCCAGTTCGCGGATAACACTATCGTCTTCGCAGACCAGGACCGTTTCGGTTCCACGCAGCGGGGTTTCAGTCGCGCTGGCGGGTGTCTCTTGGACATGCCCCGGCAGCGCGGGGAAATAGATCCTGAACTCCGTGCCTTCGTTCGAAGCGCTCGTCACGGTGATGTGCCCAGCGAAAGTATGCACGATGGCGTACACCGTCGCGAGACCCAGACCGGTACCCTTGCCGGGGGGTTTGGTGGTGAAGAACGGTTCGTACATGCGCGCCAGCACGTCAGCGCTCATGCCGCAGCCGGTGTCGCGCACCGTCAGCAACACGTGCGGACCGATGCACGCATCGGCATGGCTTGAGACATACAGCTCGTCCAACTGGGCGTTGGCCGTGGTGATCGTCAGACGTCCCCCTTCCGGCATGGCGTCCCGCGCGTTCACGACCAGGTTCATCAGGATCTGTTCAAGCTGTCCGGCGTCTGCTCGAATGGCGTGAACGTCCGGCGCGAGATTGAGCTCGAGCGCGATGTTCTCGGCGATGAGTCGCCGCAGCATCCGTCTGCTCTCCGCCACGATGCGGTTGGGGTCCAGCGCTTTGAATTTGACAGCTTCCCGTCGGTTGAAAGTCAGTAGCTGGCGCGCCAGCGATGCCCCCTGGCGAGCGGAGCGCTCGATTTGCTCCAGCTCCTGGGCGATCAGATGCTGCTTGACGTACCCCAGGCGGAGCTTGGCCCGCAGCAGCCCGGCACTACCCAGGATGGCCGTCAGAACGTTGTTAAAGTCGTGGGCCACGCCGCTGGCCAGTTGGCCGACCGCCTCCATCTTCTCAGTTTGCCTGAGCCGCGCTTCCAGTTTGATTTCCTGCGTTACGTCGCGCGTAACAGCAGCGTAGTTGACGATCCGCCCGTCGCGGTCGTAGACGGGCGAGATCGTGGCTTCCACCTCGTAAAGCGTCTCGTCTTTCCGCTTGTTGACCAGGTGCCCCTTCCAGACGCCGCCCCGCGAGATCGTATCCCACAGGTTCTCATACAAAGCGGGTTCGTTCTTCCCGCTCTTGATGATCCGCGGGGTTTGTCCGATCACTTCGCTGCGGCCGTAGCCGGTGATTCGCTCGAACGCCGGATTCACATATTGAATTGTCCCCGCGGTGTCGGTGATCAGGATCGCGTCGCTGGCTTGCTCGACCACCGTTGCGAGCCGGGCGTATTCGTGCTCGTCCGGCGCCGGAAGTGGCTTTTCGGGCGGTGTGAACTCCTGCGGACTCCGGTCGGCGCTGTGCGGCACGGTGGACCCTTTCAGGCTTACGTCCTGTGCCCCCAACCCTTGCCGTGCCCATGTCCCCGCCGGCCAGTTCATCGGCAGACGTTACCGGTGTGCCTCAACGCCGAAGCCTTCTCAGCTCGGCGACGGCAGGCAATTGCCTCGCTCGTGCGCTCAGACGACCGCGCAGCACCCTGGCTGGTATTTTGGACGATGGCCGCCAGCTTGGCAAGTGGTGCGCAGCGCGCAACTTTAATCATGGCCAACGACGAATCCCGTGCCGGCTGGAACTCGTGCTCGTCGTGCGCCCGCCGCCATCGGCGTTCACGAACACACGCAGCCCGAGGTTTCCTCAGCATCGCGGAGCCGTGCGCGAAACCGCTCGGTTCGCTGAGCGGTCGACGCCCAGAACACATCGCGGAAGGGGGAGAATCCGGCCCAAAACGTGTCGTAAGCAACGCTGCTGCCAGAGCTTGCGTTCTCCACCGCCTTCTTCGATGTTTCGGGCTTTGGGGCTGGACCTGGGCTGCGCTGCGCAAAATCAGCACATGAATTGCCATTGCAAACTGCTCTGTCGCTGCCGGCGGGGTGGTCACGATTTGAAACTCGCCGACACCGGCTTTATCTTTCTTTGCGCTATGGAAGGAACGATCGCGAGCAAGCGAACCGTCGTAACGATGCCGGGCGATGGCATTGGCAGAGTCGTGTTGCCCGAAGCGATCCGCGTCCTGAACGGCGTTGGCTTTGAGGCCGACTACATCCACGGCGATGTAGGCTGGGAGTTCTGGATCAAAGAGGGCAATGCGCTCCCCCGGCGGACCATCGAGCTGCTCGAGGAGCATAAGCTGGCACTCTTCGGCGCGATCACCTCAAAGCCCAAGGACAGAGCCGCCGCCGAGCTCTCGCCCGAGCTGCGGGGCAAGGGCTACGTGTACTACAGTCCGATCGTCGGCCTGCGTCAGCACTTCAATCTCGACATCTGCATCCGCCCCTGCCGTTCGTTCAAGGGTAACCCGCTGAACTTCATCCGGCGCGCGGACGGCGGGTTCGTTGAGCCGTTGGTTGACGCCGTAATCTTTCGCCAAAACACCGAGGGGCTGTACAGCGGCGTGGAGTGGACCAACCCGCCCCCGGGAGTGCGCACGGCGCTGGAAGCGCACCCCAAGATGGCGGCTTTCAAAAATGTGCCCGGCGAAGACCTGGCCGTTTCCACGCGCATCTTCTCGCGGCCGGCGTGCCAGCGGATTTGCAGGGCGGCGTTCGAGTACGCCAGGAAGTTTGGCTACACATCGGTCACCATCTGCGAGAAGCCCAACGTGATCCGCGAGACTTCCGGGATGATGCGGGCCGAAGCCAAGCTCATTGCCAACGACTATCCCGAGATCGTCCTTTGGGAGACCAATATCGATGCCCAGATGATGTGGCTTACCAAAAACCCGGAAGACTATGGTGTGATCGTCTCCGGCAACATGTTCGGCGACATCGTCTCCGATGGCTTCGCCGGGCTGGTCGGTGGGCTGGGGTTCGCCTGCAGTGCCAACATCGGTGATCGGCTTGCCGTTTTCGAGCCGACGCACGGTTCGGCGCCCAAGTACGAAGGGCTCGATCCGCCCATCGTCAACCCGATCGCGATGATCCTCTCGGCCTGCATGATGCTGGATCACATCGGCGAGGCCGAGAAGGCAAAGCGGATCCGCGACGCGATCGGGGTCGTGATTGCCGAGGGGAAGGTGCGAACGTACGATATGATGCGCCTTCCCGGCGGGCCGAAAGTGATCGAGCAAGGCGCGGCGAGCAGTACGCAGATGACGGATGCGATCATCGCAAAGCTGTAGCGGCCGGGCCCCGTACCGGCCGTAGCGACGAAGCGGATGTAGTGATCGCCACGGGGCACAGCCGCTACATTGGTGATGCCCGGTCGTGGGCAACGACCGTGAAATGAGGAGGCGTCGTCATGCCGCAGACGCTTATCGAAAAAATCGCCCAGCGCTTCGCCGTGGGCTTGCCGGAAGCGCACGAGGTTCGCAGCGGCGACTACCTGTCGATTCGCCCCGCGCACGTGATGACGCACGACAACACGGCGGCGGTGATTCCGAAGTTCAAGGCGATGGGGGCGACGCACGTGCACGACCCCGACCAGCCGGTGTTTGCGCTCGACCACGATATCCAGAACCAAAGCCCCGAAAACCTCGAGAAATACGCTAGGATCCGCGAGTTTGCCATCGAGCACGACGTGGCGTTCTACCCCTCCGGCCGCGGCATCGGGCATCAGGTGATAGTCGAAGAGGGCTTCGTGCTGCCCGGCTCGTTCGTGGTGGGTTCCGACTCGCATTCCAACCTCTACGGCGCGCTGGGCGCGCTCGGCACGCCGGTCGTACGGACGGATGCGGCCGCGATTTGGGTCACCGGGCGGACCTGGTGGCAGGTGCCGGACGTGGTCAAGGTGACCCTGCGCGGCAGGCTCCAACCCGGCGTCACCGTAAAGGACGTGATCATCACGCTGATTGGCAGTTTCAAACACGACGAGGTGCTCAACTGCTGCCTGGAGTTTGCCGGGCCGGGGGCGGCCACCCTCAGCATCGAAGGACGTATGACCATCGCCAACATGACCACCGAGTGGGGCGCGCTGGCAGGCGTCTTTCCCTATGACGAAGTCACGCGCCAGTATTTGCTCTCGCGCGCCGAGCATTTCAAGCTTCGCGGCGACGTCGAGCCGCGTGTGACCAGGCGGTCGATTGAGAAACTCGAAGCCGACCTGCCGGTCGCGGACCCTGACGCGGTCTATGTCAAAGAGCTCGATTATGACCTCTCCGCGGTCACGCCGTTCGTGGCCGGGCCAAACGAGGTCAAGACGATCACGCCGCTGCCGGAGCTCGAACAGCGGAACGTGCGCATCGACAAGGCGTTTCTAATGAGCTGTGTCAATGCGCGCCTCGAGGACTTCGGAGCCGCGGCGAAAGTCATCAGAGGCAAGCGCGTCGCCGACCACGTGAAGTTTTACATCGCCGCTGCTTCGAGTGAGGTGGAGGAGCTTGCCAAGGAGCAGGGCTGCTGGCAAGCGCTCGTTGATGCCGGTGCGATCGTATTGCCGCCCGGCTGCGGCGCGTGTATCGGGCTTGGAAAGGGCGTGCTCGAAGCTGGCGAGGTCGGCATCTCCGCGACGAACCGCAACTTCCGAGGCCGCATGGGCTCGCGCGACGCGTTCGTCTACCTGGCCAGCCCCGTCGTCGTCGCCGCTTCGGCCGTCGCCGGCAAAATCGCCGGCCCCGCACGGCTGGAGGTTTTCAAAGAAGAGCCGCCGGCTTCCGCCGGCGCGGTGCCGCGCGGACTGAAGTCCGCGGCTCCCTCGGCAACGTTGGAGGATCTGAAGCGTGCTGCGACTATTCGCGTCAACGAGCGTTCGGCCCGGGCTGCCGTCGCCGTCGAGATCATGCCCGGCTTCCCGAAGACGATCGAAGGCGAGCTGTTGTTCGTGCCGAAGGACAACTTGAACACCGACGGCATCTACGGCAAAGATTACACGTACAGGGAGGGCCTGACGCCGGAGCAGATGGCCGGCGTCGCGATGGAAAACTACGACCCCAGGTTCCAAAAGATCACGAGGGAAGGCGACATCCTGGTAGGGGGGTGCAACTTCGGCTCCGGCTCCTCGCGTGAGCAGGCCGCCACGGCGCTCAAATACCGGGGCTTGCAGATGATCATCGCCGGCTCGTTCTCGCAGACATACAAGCGCAACGCGTTCAACAACGGCTACATCTGTGTGGAGTGCCCGGAACTGGTGGACGAACTGAAAGCCGCCTGCAAAAACGCCCCGGCGCTGACGATCCGCACCGGCTGGCACGCGACAGTGGATTTCACTCGGTCACAGATCGAAATCCGAGCCCGAAGCGCAAGCGAGGGTGTAGCGGCCGGTCTCCGTGCCGGCCGTAGCGACGAAGGCGGAGCGCAAAGCTCTGCTTTGCGAACATACTCGTTTTCACCGCTCGGCGAGGTCGCCCAGGAGCTGATCGTCAAAGGCGGCTTCGAGGCAGTGATCCGGGACCAATTGAAGGAGTAGATTGGATTGGTGCCATGGCCAAGCGCAGCGCGGCCATGCAAGGAAACGGACGAAGCCATGCCTGCGCCTCCGGCTTGGGCATGCCACCCGCCGAATCGGAACCTCGAGCGCAAGCGAGGGGCCGGAAAAATGTAGCGGCCGACGTCTCGTCGGCCGAAGGTGTAGCGGCCGGTCTCCGTGCCGGCCGTAGCGACAAAGATCGGTAGGGTGGGCATCGCCCACCATCATGAGTGGGAGATTGACCTTACGGTGGGCGGTGCCCACCCTACGTGAGGAGGCGGCGATGCGTGACGAAGTCAAAGCACTCTTTCCCGAACTCGAACAGATTTCCGATACCGAGTTGCGCGAAAAAGTCATCGACGTCTGGGTCGACTCACTCCAGACCGGCGGGTGGACCGTCGAGGAGCTCCAGCAAATCCCGTTCACGCTGCTGGCCGGCGACATCGACATCCGCTTCCTCGAGCACGTCCGCACCTGCGCCCGCACGTCAATCGCGATCTACGACGTGCTCAAGAACGCGTACGGCGACCGCGTGCCGCTCAACAAGGACCACTTGATCGCGGGGGCGCTGCTCGCCGACGTCGGCAAGCCGATCGAGTACGTCAAAGGCCCCGGCGGCAAGCCCGTCAAGGGCACGCGCGGCGACATGCTCCGCCACCCGTTCAGCGGCGTCGGTATGTGCTGGAAGCACGGGTTGCCGGACGAGGTGATGCACATCGTCGCCACGCACAGCAAGGAAGGCGACCACGTGCAGCGCACACTCGAGTCAATCATCTTCCACCACGCCGACTTCGTCGATTTCGACATTGCTTGTGCGCTGGGCAAAACGGCGGCAAAGAAGAAATAGCTGTCAGCATTCAGCGGTCAGCTTTCAGCTCATCGCTCCGGACTTGGCACGACCCCACGCTTTGGTGCAAGACCATGAAAGATTTTCGCGACCTGAAAGTCTGGCAGAAAAGTCACGATCTCACCTTGCTGATCTACCGCGCGACGCGCGGTTTCCCGAAAGAGGAACGTTACGGCCTAACCAGCCAGATGCGACGAGCGGCCTCGTCGATACCGGCGAATCTGGCCGAAGGTTGCTGTCGGGCGAGCGATCGGGATTTCGGCCGGTTTGTCGGCATTGCCCTGAGTTCTGCTAGCGGATGCGAGTACCACATCGTGCTAGCCCGCGACCTTACACTCCTTGATGAGAAACGGTACGCTCAACTGCTTGGCCGCGTTCAGGAAGTCAAGCGCATGCTCACGGCGCTGTATGAACGCCTTGTCCCCCAAAGCTGATAGCTGAAAGCTGACCGCTGACAGCTCCGAGGAACTCAAAATGCCCACCATCACCGAACGAATCGCCCGCTGGGCTTGTGACCTCGAGTACGAACACCTCACGCCCGACGCCGTCGACGCCGCCAAGCGGTTTCTCTACGACTCCATTGGCTGCGCCCTCGGCGGCTACCAGGGGCACGACGTCAGGATCTTTCTCGACCACTATCGGGAACTCGGCACCCCGGGCCCATGCACCGTCATCGGTGCCGGCGACAAGATGAATCCCGTTGCCGCCGCGATGCTCAACGCGCTCATGGTCCGGGCGATGGACTACAACGACATCTACTGGAAGCAGGACCCCTCGCACCCCAGCGATTTGATTTCGGCTCCGCTGGCGCTGGCCGAGCGCGACCACATGACCGGCAAGGACCTCATCCTCGGCATCGTGCTCGGTTACGACATCGCGATGCGACTCTGCCACATTGCCGTTCCCGGCATTCGCGAGCGCGGCTGGCATCACGCGACGCTGATGGCCTACGCGACGCCGATCGTCGCCGGCAAAATGCTCGGCCTGAGCTGGCAGCAGATGCAGCACGCAATCGGCATTGCCGCTTGCCATCGCTTCACGCTCGGCTGCGCCGTCGCCGGCAAGCTCACCATGATGAAGAACACCGTCAGCCCCATGTCCACCCGCGACGGCGTCGAGGCGGCCCTGCTCGCCCAGCGCGGCTACACCGGCCCCGAGGGCGTCATCGAGGGCAAGGAGGGCATGCAGCACTGCCTCGGCGAGGGCTGGGATTACGCGTGGATCACCGACAAGCTCGGCGACCGCTTCATGATCACCGACTGCGGCATGAAGTCGTACCCGATTGAGGCCCTGATGCACTCGCCCGTCTCGGCGACGCTGCACCTTGTCAAAGAGCACCAGCTCAAGGCGGAAGACGTCAAAGAGGTGCTGATCGAGAGCATCGCCCGGGCGGCGGACATCCTCAGCGATCCGTCCAAGTACGACCCGCAGTCCAGGGAATCCGCCGACCACAGCCTGCCGTACTGCATCGCCGCGGCGTTGGCCGAAGGCCGCGTCACGCCGCTGGAACTCAAAGAGGACAAGCTGTGGGACCAGCGTTTGCGGTCGCAGATGAAGAAGGTCAAGGTCGTCGCGAACGAGGAGTTCGAGAAGGCTTTCCCTGCCAAGCAGTGCGCCCGCGTGACGGTCACGACAACCGACGGCCGGCAATTCACGCACCAGGTGGACGTCCCCAAGGGCGACCCGCGCGACCCAATGACCCTCGATGAACTCCAGGTCAAATTCGACGCCCTGGCCGAGCCGGTGATGAGCGAAAGGCGACGCACCAAACTGCGTGAGGCAGTTTTCGCCTTGGAGGACATCGGCGACGTCGGCCGACTGATGCAGGTGTGCGTTACGGATAAGTGATGCATTTGGAGGGTGCCACGGACAACCAGCGGTTGTCCGTGCCGGTGCCAAGGGGTGCCAGGGACAAGCAACAGCTTGTCCGTGGCACCCAGCGCCCCGTACCGGCCGTCGAACCGCCAAGGCACCAAGGGCGCGAAGGACGCAGAGCAGATGTGTAGCGTCCGCCCCTACAGACGACGTAGAACGTCGAAACGGGTAGCACTGTTGTGTTAGCGTTCATTACCCGAGAAAGGCGGTATTCTGCGCTGCTCACAGAGCAGTGGCACCCGACCCTGACGAGCGGTCAGCGTTTCCTCTGCCGACTCGCCCACGTATAGACGATGGAAGCAGCGGCACCGAGGACGCCGCCCGTGGCGGCACCGGTCAGGCAATGTTGTCCCAGCGCGGGCCGTTTGTCGCGCGCGGCTCTGTCGGCCTCCTGGCTGTCGCCAAACGTCCTTCTCTCCGGCACCAGGTGAGGAAGAACGCCGCAGGTGCCGCCGAGCACCGTCGGCACCAGTAGCAGGCAGGCATACAGCACGAGCCTGTCCCGCAGGCGATGCTTCCTTACGGGCGACCGGCGACGCTTCCGACTCGACATCGAGCAGACTCCCCAATGTGTTTGTGTCGCCCGGCACCGGGTGGCAGCCCACCGCGTCCGTGATCGATCGGGCGGCGCGTAGCGCTCTCCCGGCGGATGCTGCCCAGCGTGACACAGTATATCGCGCGGCGGGCATGATGGTGCCTGGCTGTTGCGCCCCGGCGTGGGTGTTCGCACCCATCCGCCGGCTGGATTACAATCCGACCGAGACACGGCACAGGACGCACGCGCCGCTGCCACGCCGGATTGCAGAATGTCGCGTGCGTCCTCACGATAGCGCATTGTCGTTGAAGTGGCGCGCCCCGGGCGCGCAGCGTAGGAAAGCGGGACGCCCGATGGCTGAATCAGCAAGAACCGCCCAAGCGGGGCGGCCCGGACCGGATGTCCGCTCGGACTGCTGGGTCAGAATCACGCTCGCCGACGCTGGCGGAATCGATCTGCAACTGAAGACCAAGGTCGAGTCGCTGTACGGCGACTCGATCCGCAAGCTCGTTGCCGACGAGCTTACTGCGCTCGGCGTGCCGAACGCGAAGGTCGAGCTGGAGGACGCGGGTGCCCTGCCGTTCGTGCTGATGGCTCGCATCGAGGCGGCCGTCCGCCGACTTCGCACTGCCTGTGGGACCGGTTTCCAACCGGTCGAAGGTTACCTGCCCGAGTTCGCCGCTCACGCCCACTACGAGACGCAGCGCGACCGTTTCCGCCGCTCACGGCTCTACCTGCCCGGCAACGAGCCGAAGTTCATGCTCAACGCCGGCCTGCACCAGCCGGACGGGGTCATCCTCGACCTGGAGGACAGCGTCGCGCCGCCGGTGAAGGACGAGGCCCGCTTGCTGGTCCGCAACGCGCTGCGCACGATCGATTTCAAGGGTGCCGAGCGGATGGTGCGGATCAACCAGGGCGAGCGCGGCCTGGAAGACCTCGACTTTGTTGTCCCGCATAACCTGCACGTCGTGCTGATCCCGAAGGTGGAGGACCCCGAGCAAGTCCACCAGGTCGACGCGCGGATCCATCGCGTCCAGCAAAGCGCGCGTAGCGCCGGAGCTCCGAGTCCGGCGCAGGGTGGAGCCGCGGGCTTCAGCCCGCGCGGCGCCGCGCCGGCTGAAGCCTGGGGCTCTTCGGCTGATCGCGAGCGGCGCCTGTATCTCATGCCCATTATCGAAAGCGCTCTGGGCGCTATCCGAGCGTACGACATCGCGACCGCCTCGCCGAACGTCTGCGCGCTGACCATCGGTCTGGAGGACTACACCGCGGACATCGGCACGCAACGCACACAGGAGGGGCGCGAGAGCTTCTGGGCCCGCTGCCAGGTGGTCAATGCCGCCCGCGCCGCCGGCCTGCAGCCGATCGACACGGTCTTCTCTGACGTGAGCGACCTGGAAGGCCTGCGCGCGAGCGTGCTGGAGGCCAAGTCGCTCGGCTTTGACGGCAAAGGCTGCATCCACCCGCGCCAGATTCGCGTGATCCACGAAGCCTTCGCCCCCCCGGCGGACGAACTTGAAAAGGCGCAGAAGATCGTCGCCGCGTTCGAGCAAGCCCGGGCCAAGGGCCTCGGCGTCGTCTCGCTCGGCAGCAAGATGATCGACCCCCCGGTGGTCAAGCGGGCGCAGCGCGTGGTGCGGCTGGCGCAGGCGATGGGAATAATGGTGTAGCTGACAGCGGGCAGGCGTCGGCTGCCGGCCGGACCTGGAGCGCGTCGCATGCGGCTGGGCCGTGGCTTGCGTCGCTGCGCGGGAGGGGCGTAGACTGCACGAGTTCCTGCGCGCGCGGGCGTACTGACATGCGAGAGAATGCAGGCCGACCACGGCGACCCGAGCCGTTTCCAAAGGACTTCGGCACGCGCTTCCTGCTCGTGATCGGGTTGCTGCTTCAGTTGCTCATGGTGGCGGCGGGTCTGTGGCCGGCCGCGTGGCTGGTCCTGCGGTTTGGTGCCGTCGGCCGCACGCCGGGCCAGTGGGTGCTGATCATTCTGGGGGCCACGCTCGTCTTCAATTACGGCTATCTCCTGGGGCTGTTACTGCTGCGGATCGTGATCCCGTACCCGAAGGAAGGGGCCTACCCCGTTGTGGCCGGCCAGCGCGTGCACAAGCAGGTCGTCATCTTCACGCTGAACCTCTTGCTGCTCAAGTCGCGGTTCGAACCGCCGTGGGCAGCGATGTTCTCGTCGGTTCTGACGCGAATCTATCCGCTGCGGCCGCTGTTCATTCGTTTCTTCGGCCCGCGGACCTCAACCACGACGCCCGGCGACACGATCTTCTGCCTCGATCCGCACCTGGTGGAGATCGGCAAGAACGTGCAGCTCGGGTTTCAATGCACGATCGCCGCCCACCTGTTCGACAACCGCAAGCTGATCATCCGCAAGGTGGTCATCGAGGATCACGCGGCGATCGGCGGCCAGGCTGGCCTGCTGCCGGGCGTGCGGGTTGGGCATCACGCCGTCGTCGCCGGCCGTGCTCACGTTCAGCCGAACACGGTCATCGGCCCCTACGAATACTGGGCCGGGGACCCGGCCCGCAAGATTCGGACGCTCGCATCTGCGGAGCAACACGCGGCCGCCGCAGAGGTGGGATAAACGGACAAGCGGACAGCGGCAAGTGCGGAGCACGGCACCCGTCCGGGCGTTCGGTTAGAATCGCTGCGTCGGTAAGAGACCTTGGATTTGTGACGCGAAGGGAGCGTAGCCGTGATCCCGATCATCGCCGAAAACCGCGACAGGATCGCCGAGATCTGCCGCCGGTTTCACGTATTGCAACTGGAGGTGTTCGGGTCGGCGGCGGAAGGTGGATTCGATCCGCGGCGCAGCGACCTTGATCTGATAGTCACCTTTGGCGATGTGCCGCCGAGAGAGCGGTTTGATGCGTTCTTCGGCTTGCAGCGTGCTCTATCTGAACTGTTCGGGCGCGCGGTGGACCTCGTCGAAGCGGGCGCACCGCGGAACCCGTACTTCATCCGCCGGCTGAACGAGACGCGGAGGCTGGTTTATGCCGCATGACCCGCAGAAGTACTTGTACGACATCCTCAGCTCGTGCGAGTTTCTGATCGAGTTCACCGCCGATCGCGCGGTGGACGACTATGCCCGGGACCGTGGCTTCCGGTCGGCCGTCGAGCGTGAGTTGCAGATCATCGGCGAGGCGGTGCTGCAACTGGACCGGGTTGCTCCGCAAGTCGCGGCGCGCATCCCCGAGTATCGCAACATCATCGGCTTTCGCCACGTCTTGGTGCACGGCTACGATAGCTTACAGCCCGCCACCGTGTGGAACGTGATCGAAGTCAAGCTGGCGGCGCTGGCCCGCGAGGTTCGCGGACTGCTGGATGAGCTCGAAGCTGAAAGTGGTGCGGAACAAGACTAGGGCGCCGGACGTGTTCGCGGCGCATGTTCGAACCGGAAGAATGAATCCGAGCGGTCGGAGGTCTACCCCGAGAACGGAAGGGGCCCGAATGTCGCAGAACGTCGAACTCGTCGAAAATGCCGCCGGGCG
>JBHHZX010000078.1:0-12446 GCA_046758265.1 Phycisphaerae bacterium | reverse complement strand
CGTTGGCTGTTGCCGAAGGTGACGCGTATTGCCGCCCGTGGGCGCGTCATGCCTCAATTCCTGGATGAACTGGCCTTGCCTGCGCGGAACGGGCCTGGCTTGTTGTGGGGCGCGGGGGTCGCCTTTTCTTCGCGCCGCAGGATGGGACCGCGTGCCAGACCGGCGGCGACCCGCCGCCGCTTTTGTTGCCTGCATACCTACATCCCCCAATAGGCGCGGATCAGCCAATTGCGCACAATGCCTTGTGTCACAGCCTTCCCTCCAAGAACGCCCGGGTCTTCCAGTGGTTAGCTCCCACGTTATTCCCGGGCGTTTCGCGCGCTCCCGCGGCGCGTATGGCCTGCCCCGTAAATGACCATCTGCCTGATCGTGGCTGGTCTCCCGGTCCTGGCGATGGCCCTGTCTCCAAGGCATTGGGGTCCGTCCGACCTCCAGATTGACACCGGTCGACCGCGTGAGATACTCAATCGGGATAGCGACGCAGTTATTCTATCGTCCCCTCTTTCCCAGGCGGTCCGCACGGCGTTGGGGTGCATGGCGGCAGGAGGCTCGCGAGCCTTGGTCCGAGTCAGGCAACGTCTCGGAAAGTACCGTATCGACCGTCGACTCGGTGACGGCGGCTTCGCGACCGTTTACCAGGCTTACGACGCGATCGCCGGTATCCCGGTGGCACTGAAAATGCCGCACCCGGGGCTTGTCACCAAGAAAACGCTGGCGGACTTTCGCACAGAGGTGCGACTGACCGCGCGGCTCGATCACCCCAGTATCCTTCCGATCAAGGATGCCGGATTCATCGAGGGCACGTTCGTCATTGCCTATCCGTTGGGGCAGGGGACCTTGGCCGACCGACTCAAGCGTCGTATGTCGGCCCGCACAATGCTCAAGTTCGCCGACCAGATGTTGGAGGCGGTCGCCTTCGCGCATCGCCGGCGCGTCATGCACTGCGACATCAAGCCGGAGAACTTCATTCTCTTCCCGGGCAACCACCTGCGGTTGGCCGATTTCGGGATTGCCAAGGTCGCCCGGCGAACGCTGGAGGCGTCCGGCAGCGGCACGGTGGGTTACATCGCTCCCGAGCAGGCGATGGGTAAGCCATCGTTTCGCTCCGACGTCTTCTCCCTGGGCCTGATCCTCTACCGCATGTTTTCGGGCCGGCTCCCGGAGTGGCCCTATGCCTGGCCGCCGCCGGGTTTCGAGCGGCTCCGCAGAAACCTGCACCCGAGCGTGATTGACTTCCTGCGTCGGACGATGGCGATCGACCACCGCAAGCGGTTCGCCGACGGCGCGCAGATGCTCGCCGCTTTTCGCCGAATCAGGTCGCGCGCCATGAGGTCCCTGCCCGCGCGACGACGGCGACGAAAAAAAGCGGAGACGACCTCCGGCGACTGGCGAACTATTCGTCACCGGCAGTTTCTGAAACAATACCGACAGGCACTGGAGGTACGCGGCACCTGTCACCGCTGTCACGGCCCGGTCGCCGAGGCCATGCAAGTCTGCCCCTGGTGCGGTACGAAGCGGCGTCAGGTCCGCACCCAAACACGCTTCCCGACCCGCTGTCCCCGGTGCAAGCGAGGTATGAAGACAGACTGGCGGTTTTGCGCGTGGTGCTACGGGCGGGTCGTGAATCCCTTGGCTAGGCGGCGCTACGCCGACGTCCGGTACGCCGGCCGCTGCGCCAATTCTTCCTGCAACGGCAAGCTCCTGATGCCCTTTATGCGATACTGCCCGTGGTGTCGTCAGAAGGTCAAGAGAGCATGGAAGATTGCGACTTCGAAAGACCGCTGTCCGCGCTGCGGCTGGGGGGTCTTGCGCGACTACTGGGATTACTGTCCCTGGTGTGCCCGGTCGGTGGTGAAACGGTAGGGGACCCGGATGGCCGCCGACGGCCTCGAACAGGTCAGGTTCTTCGTCGAGCCGGAGGGGCCGCCGCGTGAGCTGCACCCCATCGCTTCGGGGACCGCGCTGGTCCGCTCTGTCCGTTGCCCGCGCAAGGTAGCGGCCAACCGGTGTACGACCCTATCACGTCGCGGATGCTACGATTCTGGTCGTCGGACGGCGCGGAAAGATGCACGCCGGACATCGTGAATCGGCTCGCGCTCGCTGTGGCTCGACCCCGCTACGGACGACTTGACCGTGCAAGACAGAACCCGCGTCCGAGCAAGCCGAACGCGGGTTCCGCCGGCTATGACATTGGGGACTGGAGAGGCAGCCAGTTGAACTTGGCACTGTTGTGTATCGGTTAGTTTCGCGTAAAGCTGGAGGTTTTGGACCTTTTTTCTCTAAGTCCCGGCGGCATCCATGTCGGGGCCGTATCTTCGCCACCACGGGCTGCGAGGCGCCGGCTGGCCGCCTACGCCAATCGGAGCATCCCACCGGCGGGCCTTCCGGAGCATCGACCGGGCGTCCGAGAAGCGCCCGGCACGCCACGTTTGCACACTACGGGCGCCTTGGCCGAGCAGATGGGTGTTTGGAGCCAAGCGACAGACGCAGCTCCTGGATCCACGGGGAGAGGGCGCCGTCATGCGCAACACCATTCTTGGCGATAACTTACGTTTACCGTGCGCGCCGCCTGTCCTTCTGGCCGTTCGTTTTGAACAATTATCGCAGGAACGACCGCCGGGTCGCCGCGTCAGACGGTGGCAAGGCCAACCGTGACAAGACGGGGGGAGTGGGACCGGGACCGGTTTCGTAGACTCGGCATCTTGCGAGTGGGAGCGTCTACCGTGTTTGGCTCAACACTTCAAGGCCTTCTCCATGGCGCCCGCAGAGGGAACTGCCGTCGGCGTACAGGCATCGACGCACTCGCGAGTTGGCTTGGGGGAGCAAGGTTGAAGGAGGCGCCCCAAGGCCAACTCTTCAAGCGTCGCCACTATCGCTGGACTTGGCGCAAACGACTCACGATTTGGGCAGACGAAAGAAAGCTCCGCGTCCGTACTTTCGACTTGAGCGAAGCAGGGGCCGGCCTGCTCGTGCCCCAGCGCCTGACGGTCGGATCGATGATCCGCATCAACGGTGACGACGGCGCGGCCTGGATCAGGGCGCGAGTTGTTCACGTTGACGGGCCGGACGAGCGCGGCCTATTCCGTACGGGCGTCGAGTTCCTGTCAACCAGATCGGAGAGGGACCCGCGCGAAAGGGCTTGAACGGCTCTGGGGCCTTCGGCGAGCGCCTGCACTCTGATGCCTCAACGCCACCGGCGCTGGAAACGGAACCCACCGGTCTCGGCCGGTCAGCCCGGACATCCGCGCCCCAGCGTTGGTAGCGCGCGCTGAACGCCACGGTATTACCACTCGACTCCAGGCTGCCGAGGCGAGCCGGAGATGTGACACGCACGGCAGCGCCTTCCTGTCGCCGCTGCCACCCGCCCAGAACCCACTCGAGCGCGAGGCGCGTGGCTGTCTCGTCCAGCAGACGTGCCAAAGGCCGCCATCGCCTTCGATGGCTTCGCCAGGCGGCGGGCAGCGGCGGCGGCGACCGTCCGGGGCCAGAACTGCGGGCGCTTTTAGGACCATTCGCGTGGGCCGCACGAGAGGAGCAGCCCGTCGCCCGTGATCGGAAAACGCTCAAGGTAGCCGGCGATCGTCTTTTCGCTCACCGCCTCGACCGCCGCCAAGCGCGTGTCGGTGGTGCGAACGTAGCCGTGGGCTTCCAGATCGTCCACAAGCTGCATCAATCGCGTCCGCGGACTCTCCCCTTCCAGCGCCAAGTGCGTGCGACGGCGATTCTTGACGCGCTGCACTTCGTCCGGCCGAAACCCGTTTTCGCTGACGTCCCGGGCCTGCTCCCTCAACGCCGCCAGCATCTCCTCGCAGCGCTCCGGCTCGCCGTCGGCGTACAGCGCCAGCAGCCCGCAGTCGCCGTAGGAAAGCCACGCCGCCCCGGCCTGCGAGCAAATCCCCTTTTGCACGATGTTCCAGTAGCAGCGCGAATTCATGCCGCCGAACAGCGATTGGAACACCTCGATTGTCTCGGTGTCGCGGTGCCCGCTCGGAACCGACGGGAAGACCAGAATGAGTGATTGCTGCTTGAACTGCTCGAGCTTGCAGTTGCGCACGCCATTTGAGAGTGTGGGCGGCGTGCCAGATTCATCGCTGCCGTTTGTCGCACGCTCCCACGCGCCGCAGTGACGACCGACCGTGGCAAAGACCTCCTCTGGCTCGACCGCGCCGGCCGCCACCAGCGCGACGTGCTCGGGGGCATAGCGCTGCCGGTGGTAATCCACCATCGCGTCACGGGGCATCTGCTCGATCGCCTCCCGCTCACCGAGCACATCGTGGGCCAGTGGGTGCTGACCAAAACAGACCTGGTGCATGAAGTTCCAGACCTGGTGCTCGAAGCTGTCGCCGGTCATCGCGAGCTCTTCGAGGATCACCTTGCGTTCGGTTTCGAATTCTTCCGGCGGCACGCTCGGCCGCATCATGTCGGCCAGCAGTTCGAGTTGGGACGCGACCCGGGCCGCCGGCACCCACCCGAAGTAAACCGTGTGTTCCTTGCTGGTGAAGGCGTTGTAGATACTGCCCAGCTCATCGAAACGCACGTTGATGTCGCGCCAGTCGCGCGTCGGCGTGCCCTTAAAGCACATATGCTCCAGGAAGTGGCTCACGCCGTGCTGGTGTGGCTGCTCGCAGCGCGAGCCGGTGCGCACGAAGAAACCTACAGCGGCCGACCGAACGCGGGGCATGACCTCGCAGACGACGCGCAGTCCGTTCGGCAGATAGTGCTCGACAAAGCGCGATTGCATGGGGTGGGATTCTAACGGCGCGCGAGCGAACGCAGAAGCCTGCGATTTCAGCGGCATCTGCGAAAACGTGGCTGCCGCCGACGAATCGCACGCGCTCCTCCATGAGCAGACCGGGTCCCGCGCGTCCGCCCCCGCCATATGGCTTGCGGGGGCGGGCTCAGGCCCGCCCCCTGCCATCTCCCCGCAATTCTGATTGCATGGCTGCTAGCCCGGCTCCTCCTCCGCATGGTAGAAAAACTCCACGCCCACCAAGTACCCCACGGCTGCCCGCGTGCAGTGCCGCACAAACGCGTGCCCGTAGCAGCTTAATTCTGGCTGATGCACTGCTAACGAGATCCGCGTGGCGGTCGGAATCGGTCGGCGTGTGCGCATCGCCAGCCCGCTCGGACTCAGGTTATGTAGCGTCGCCAGAATATGGCGCTCGCCGTAGCACTCGTCCGGTAACCACACTTCGACCGTGCCGGGGAACGGCCAGCGTTCCTGGCCGCGTTTGCCCGGCGGCTGCTTGCTTTGCGCGTCGATGCGGCGAGAGTCGAGCAGTTCGCGAATCGCCTCAGGGGTCAGCTTGACAATTCTCTCTGCATCCATGACCGCTTCCGATTGGGGGAGCTGCTGCGCCGCCGCCCGTCCGGGCCGATGCCTCATGAACACATCGGTTCAGCAGGCGGATCGGATCAGTTCCGGTGCGTTTCGCGCGGTAGCGACCGGGACCAAGGGCGTGGTCCCAGCCCGCGCCCGGGCGGCCAGAGGCGCCGGCAGCCGTTATCGGGGCCCCGCGCGATTCGGCCGAGCCCAAATCTTTCCACGACAATTTCACATTCGGCCCGCGCGATTGCGATACTTCGGGTAGTCCTCACGCGAACGGCCCGCGGGTTGGGTCAACCCAAGGCCGGTCCTGAAGAGTGCACAACTTCGCCAGGCTTCATCGGCCCCGTGGCCGACCGGTCCGGCTCTGCGCGCTCGCCGCAAACGTGCCTGCCCTCGTTTCTAAGTCACTGAGGGAAAAAAACATGCGACAGTTTTCCGTTCTCGTGGTCACGGCCCTGCTTGCGCGAGCCGTCGTCGGCTGCGCACCCCCGCTGCTTGTCGCGGAAGACGCCCACGAGACCGACGGGTTCAACACCGTCCTGAGCGTGGCAACAGAGCTGGCCGACACGAACGACGATCCGTCTGCCGGCAACGAAACCTCGGTCGCCGACGATTCCTCCCCGCCCGCCGCCGACACTTCACGCATATTCAGCGGCAATGTCAACGGTGATGGCGGCTATCGGCTGTTCGAGCTGGGCGGTGGGAGTGCGGGCGACGAGTGGGTGGTCACCGCCAGCGCCCCAATGTCCGGCCCGTTCGTGGTGGTGTTGCTCGACGCCGACGAGAACCTGTTGATGCGCACCTTCATGTCCTACAACAACCCGCTACGCCACGTCCTGCGCGCGGCAAGCGGGCAAGTCTACCTGGGGATCATGCCGCCCAGCGGCGGCGACGGCGGAAGCTTTCGGCTGAAAGCCACGCTCGCGCCCCGCCAACCCGTTCGTGCGCCCGGGGCCCAAGTAGTCTGGGTGAATTTTGGCGCTGGCCGCAACGTCCTCGTACACCGACGCGACCCGATCTCTTTCGCGCCGTTCGACGGCGCGATGGTCGGCGAGGCCTACGCCGCCCGCACGCAGGAAATGAAGGACGTCATCCTGCAAGAGATGCGCGCCGACTACGCGCCCTATAATGTCGTAATCACGAGTTCCGACGACGGTCCCCCGCCGGCGGATGTCTACTCAACCGTCCATTTCGGCGGCGGCGAATCCGGCCTGCTGGGACTCGCCGACAAGGTGGATAGTTACAACCAGGACCCGGCGCAAAACGCCATCGTGTACGTCGAAAATTTCGCGCCCTACTGGACGATGCAATTGGAGCCGGATGAGATGGCGGTCATGATCGCGAATGTGGCCGGCCACGAGCTGGGACACCTGCTTGGCCTGTACCATACGCAAGACCCCGAAGACATCATGGACACGACCGGCTCGGCCTGGGAACTGGCCGAAAACCAAAGGTTCATGCGCGGCCCGCTTGAGTCCAGTGTGTTCGCCACCGGCTGGGAAGATTCCCCGCGCCTGCTGGCCCAAATCGTCGGCGAGAACCCCAACGGGGCTGCCAAGCCGGAGGCGCGGCAGAAATCGGCGAAATCGGCAACCTACAAAGCCATTCGCCGATTCGCCCGACAAGAGCTCACCTGCACGTGCGGGACGTGTCTGAGCCTCGACCACGAGTAACACGCCGCCGAGAGCGGCGCAACCAAGTGTAACGTGCGGCCGCAGGAGCCTCGGCTATGCAGATCATTCAATTGGCCCGCTTGATCCGTTCGGTCTCCACCACTTGGCGCTGCGCCGTGGTCGTCACCGCGACGGCGATCCTCTGTCCGGGCGGCTGCCCGTTCACACGGCCAGCCCCAGGCGTTCCAACGATCGACTCAAGCGGAAACAGCACCTTCGCCAGCGCTACCGAAATCACCTTGGGCAGTGACGACCGGATCGAGTTCATTGCCGAGATCAGCAGCACGAAGGACACCGACGTCTTCAATCTCGGGGTACTCGGCCCCGGCGATCGGCTCTTCATCGACGTGCAGACCATCGACGGCGACCTCGACCCACTCGCCGCAGTCTTCGACGAGCGCGAGTACATGCTCGCCTTCAACGACGACCGCAACCCCGACGCGAGCAACCTCAACCCGCTGATCGACGTCGTCGTCCACGGTCCGGAAGGGCCTTATTTCCTGGGCGTTGCGCCGTTTCCTGGCAGCGGCTCGACCGGCAGTTACCGCGTGATCGTGCGCGTGTCGCGGAATGTGGGCATCCTCGCCCCCGAACCGCAGACCGTCTATCTCAACTGGCAAGGCGGCCAGAACATCCGCATCGAAAACGTGGGTGTGTTCGATCTCAGCCCGTTCGACGCCGCCGACCTCGGCCCCTACGACGGCCGTACTGACGAACTGAAGGACAACGTCCAACAGGTGATCGCAGACCGCTACGAGGGCTTCGACCTCGTGCTCTTCAACTCTGACGACGACACAATACCCGGCGAACCGCATTCGACCGTCTATTTCGGCGGCAGCGACCGCGGTGCCTTCGCGATTTCGGAACAGATCGACACCTTCAACGCCGACCCGGCCGACAATGCGATCATCTTTACCGACGGCTTCCGCAACGCGTTTTCGGTCACGCCGAGTCTCGAACAACTGGCGAGGGCGATCGGCAACACGGCCGCGCACGAGATCGGGCACCTGCTTGGGCTGGTCCACACCAGAGATTGCGCCAGCCTGATGGACACGACCTGCGGCAACGACGCCATCCTCCGTGAACAAGTGTTCAAACTCGCTCCGCTCGACAGCAGCGTCTTCCCGATCGGCCTCCAGAACGCCTGGGAGCTGATCGAATGGATCATCGGTCTGGCAGGTATCTGACGCGGCGCGCAAGGAAATCCTGGAAGATGCGCGCCCTGGATGCCTAAAATCGGTATCGAGCATTCTCCAGGTCGCAGGATCAAACGGGAGGCTTGTGATGCGCGCAGCGCTAATCCGGATTGCCGCGTGCGCGGCACTGTACTACGGGGCCGTGGCGGTCAGCCTGTCGGAAGGCCCTCAGAATGTCATCGTCCTCATTGGCGACGGCATGGGATTCGAGCAGGTAAGTGCTGCGGGGATGTACGCTTATGGTGCGCCCGGGACGTTCTCATTTGAGAGCTTTCCGCACCAGACCGAGGTAATGACCTACTCTGCCAACTCGTCCATCACCGACTCGGCCGCCGCTGCCACCGCCATCGCCACCGGCCACAAGGTTAACAACGGGGTGATCAGCATGGCGATACCGGGCGACGGCAGCGAACTGGAAACGATGCTGGAATACTTCGCCGACCGCGGCAGGAGCACCGGTCTGGTCACGACGACCTACATCACGCACGCCACCCCCGCGGCCTTCGGCGCCCACGAACCCAGTCGCAACAACCTCTGGCAAATAGCGGGCGACTATCTCAACCAAACCCGGCCGAATGTGATCTTCGGCGGTGGCCGCAATGGCATGACCGTCTCGAGGGCGACCGCGGCTGGCTACACTGTCGTCACCGATCGCGCCGAGATGCAAGCCCTCGACCCCGATGCCGTCACCCTGGCTTCCGGCCAGTTTGGCACCACGCACCTGCCCTACGAATACGACTATTTCATCGGCATTGACGACGGTTATGACACGCTGCCACATCTCTCCGAAATGACGACCACCGTGCTCGACATCCTCGACGCCGATCCCGACGGATTCTTCCTCATGGTCGAGGGCGGACGTATCGACCATGCGGGCCACGCCAACAACATCCAGCGCAACGTGTTTGAAACAATCGAATTCGCCGGCGCCGTCCAGGAGGCCATCGACTGGGCCGCCGGTCACGACGACACGCTCATCCTCGTGACCGCCGACCACGAAACCGGCGGCTTGACCGTCCTGCAAAACAACGGCCAAGGCAACTTCCCCACCGTCTCGTGGTCCACCACCGGGCATACTGGCGTGAACGTCCCGATCTACGCCTGGGGCGTCAACGCCGAGCTGGTCTACGGCGAAATGGACAACACCGACCTTTTCAACGTCGTGACGATCCCGGAGCCCGCCACGCTCGCGCTGCTACCGCTCCTCTTCACGATACTCAGCCGTCGGCGAAACGAGCGGCGCGTCAAGCTTGCGTCAGGCGCGCGAAGTTGAAATCGCGAATCACCATCGCCGGCACCAGCATCTTCTCACCCTCTGTCGTCATCGCGTCGGCCGGCGGAGTGAACGCCGCGACCTCATTGAACACCCGCAGGGGGCTGTCCTCCCAGCATGCATTCACCAACCCGCCCGCGATCTTCCCGTCCTCCACCAGGAATGTGCCACCCTGCGTCAACCCTGCCAGCGTCAAGCCACCGGCAGAAACACGGCGAATGCCCGAGAAGCTTGTCACTAGCACGCCGCGCTCGGTCGCACGGACCAGGTCATCAACAGATTCTCCGGCCGGTCCGTCACCCGCAAGATGAAGCGCGTCCGGGCGGTAGCTGGGGCTGGCTCCGTGCCGTTTGGCCGTACATCGGTCGTAATTGAGTTCCTCCAGTACGCCGTGCTCAATTCGACTCCTCGCATCGCTGGGCAAGCCCTCTCCATCGAAGCTGCGCCCCAGCAGGCTCGGATGATCGGGTCGATTCCGCAATGTAAGCCGCCGATCGATGACCTGCTGGCCGAGCTTTCCGCTCAGCGCGCTCGTGCCGCTGTGGTAAGCTCTGGCGTCCATCGCTCTCAGCAGCCAGGCGACCAGCCCCGCTACTGCCGCCGGTTCGAGAATCGCCGTATAACGTCCGGCGGGAAGAGCGCGAGGACTGTCTGCTCGTGTCGCCTTTTCGACCGCCACCCGCGTGCGCTCGATGACACCGAGGTCGTCAATCGATCGGTTGGCGTTGCCGACCCAGCCGGCGGAGTTCGCTCCGCAGGCCGTGAGGCTGAATTCGGCCCGCGTAAGGCGCTCGAAGGCGAACAGCCCGCTGTTTGCGGCCACGCCCACCGCCGACGCCGATGTGCAGACGCTGCCGGTGGCCTCCAGCTTCTCCGGCCGACATAGATTGATTACGTCGGCAGCGTCAGCCGCGCAGCGGGCTGATCCCGCCGCGGCCGTCTCGGGGCGGAACGTCGGCAAGACCAGATAACGTTGCGGCGGAAGCGGAGGCAGGTGTTCGGGGTCCGGCTCCGACTCCTTCGCGACCCGCTCGGCCTGTCGGACCGCGGCGGCAACCCCCTCGTCCGAAAGATCACCGGTAACCGCCCCGCCGGCTTGCTGCCCGAACAGAAGGGACACTGCCAATCCGCGGTCACCTACGTCGACGCATTGCACAATCTCATTGTGCGAAAAGACGACCGCGTCCTCATCAGTCTCCCGGAGCGAAACGAGGAGGTGGTCGGCCGCCGATGCATTCAGCGCGACGTCCGCCAACCGCCGAAAACCGGCGCGGTCGGCCAGGCCCGTTTGTTCGAGAGATGACCGGCTGAGGCCGCGCTTTCGCGTCGCCCCACACCCCGCGAGAAGCAGCGCCGCCGCCCCGCTCGCGGCGTAACGGACGAAGTCGCGGCGAGAAAGACCCGGTCGCTCGCACATGGCTTGTCGCTCCCTGGCGCTAATCGTTCGGCTTGAATTGCGCGGTAGCCTAGGTCCGACACGCAAAGGTCGCAACCTTACGGGTCGTCCAGGCAGCGAATTGCGACATATTTGACGGGGCTGACGAGTACCTGTGGCGAAGATGGCATTTCTCGACACCCGTCCCGCCAACGCCCGTGTCCGCGTATACAATCGTGCAACTCGGCGCATCGTGTTCGGGAACAACTAGCATGCACAGAGTCGCCACCAGAGCCGTTGCTGCGCTCGCGTTCGTGGTCATTGCCGGACCGACGGCGGGCTGCAACGCTGACGAGAAGGGCGCACCGCAGATGACCACCACCAAACCCGCGGGCACGAACCGCCTGATCAATGCGACGTCGCCCTACCTGCTCCAGCACGCCTACAACCCCGTGGATTGGTACGAGTGGGGACCGGAGGCGCTGGAGAAGGCCAAGAGGGAGGACAAGCCGATCTTCCTCAGCATCGGCTACTCGGCCTGCCACTGGTGCCACGTGATGGCTCACGAGAGCTTTGAAAACGAAGAGATCGCCGCCATCATGAACGAGCATTTCGTCAGCATTAAGGTGGACCGCGAAGAACGGCCCGACCTGGACGAAATCTACATGCAGGCCACGATGATACTAAACCGAGGCCACGGTGGCTGGCCGATGAGCGTCTGGCTGACGCCCGACCTCAAGCCGTTCTTCGCCGGTACCTACTTTCCACCCACGTCGAGATGGGGTCGCCCCGGCTTTAGGGAGCTTTGCGAGCGCATCGGCGAGCTCTGGCAAACCAAGCGCGACGCCATCGAAGCTGATGCCGCACGCCTCACAAGGGCTGTGCAGCGTACGCTCACCGTGGCGACTACCGCCGACGCCTCCTTCACATTTGACCTCATCGACCGGACCGTCACGGCACTGGCGGGCGCGTTCGACCGCGAGCGCGGCGGGATAACCGGCGGCGGCACCAACAAGTTTCCACCCAGCATGGCGCTCGACCTCTTCCTCCGCTCGATCGCCCGCAACGGCACCGACGAACGGACGCGAGAAGAGCTGCGCCAGCTCGTCGAACTCACGCTCGACCGGATGGCGTTCGGCGGGATCTACGATCAACTCGGCGGCGGCATCCACCGCTATAGTACGGACGTGGAATGGCTGGTACCGCACTTCGAAAAAATGCTCTACGACCAGGCGCTGGTCAGCCGCATCTACATTGATGCCTATCAGTTTACACACAAGCCGCTGTACGCGCGCATCGCCCGGGAAATCTTCGACTACGTCATCGGCGACCTGCAATCGGATGCCGGTAGCTTCTTCAGCACCCGCGACGCCGACAGCGAAGGCGCGGAGGGCAAGTACTACGTCTGGACCAAGGCCGAGATCCTGCAGGTGCTCGGCCAGGAAGACGGCGAGCTGTTCTGTGGCTACTATGACGTCAGCGACAGTGGCAATTGGAACGACCGGCACGCTCCGGGCGTCCCGAAAAACATCCTGCACGTCCCGCGCGACCTCGCGGTCGTCGCAAAACTCAACAGTATCGATCCCCGGGAACTTGAAAG
>JBHHZX010000077.1:0-12514 GCA_046758265.1 Phycisphaerae bacterium | reverse complement strand
GTTTTGTTCCTGACCGCTCTGAGGAATTGCTGAAGCTCAAGATGGTCGGTTCCGCCGTGGCCGAATTCCCCGGGCTTCTGTTTCAACGCCTTCCACCAGGTGTGTTCGAATTCCTCCTGATACGGCGCGAACGGCTCCCACTGGTGGTACTTCGGGCTTCGCTCGGTCAGATAGATTGCCGCGCGCTGCTCGTTGTAGACGCCGAGCGTACCCTGGATCATCCAGCGGTTGTCATACGGCCGGGGCAACTGCATGTCGTAGTTGATGACGATTGTCCGCCCTCGACGGGTCCTCACGACGCTGGTGACGATGTCGCCCTGGGCCCATTTGCGCCGGGCGTTGGGGTGATCCGGACCGAACTTCCGCGCGAAATACGCGTTGATGCCGCGCGAGGCGGTCGCCGTGGACGTCAGGTAGGCGAAGTTGTCGCCGCAGTTGATGTCCATCCAACTGAGCACCGGGCCGAGCGAGTGCGTCGGGTATTGGTCGCGGTTGTACTTGAGCAGGTACTGGGCCCCCCAGCGGTCGTGGCCTTGCGCGTCGAAGAACCAGTGGTCGATGCAGTCGTGCGAGTGGGCGCAGTGACAGTGAACGATTTCGCCCATCAGCCCTTTGCGGATGATGTTAAGCACCGCGAGGTTGTCGCGACGGAAGCTCCAGTTCTCCAGCATCATGCACGGCACACCGGTCTGCTCGTGCGTGTTGACCAGCTCCCAACACTCGTCCATCGTGATCGCCGCGGGCACCTCCACGCCAGCGTACTTGCCGGTCTTCATGCAGTAGACGGCCATCGGCGTGTGCCAGTGCCAGGGGGTGGCGATGATGACGGCGTCAAGGTCGTCGCGATCCATCAGTTTCTCAAAGACGGTCTCACTTTCCGAGTACCCTTCCGGCTTGTTCCGTTCGGCTTTGACCACCAGCTCCTGTGCGAGGCTGAGGGCGCTGAGGTCGATGTCGCACAGCGCGGGGATTTCCACGTCCTTCATGGCCAGGAGCGTGTGGAGCAGGCTGCGGCCGCGGTTCCCCGTGCCGACGACGCCGACGCGTACCCGTTTCGCCGCGCCCGGGTTGTTGCGAGCAAGGCCGACTGAGGTCAAGGCGAGGCCGGCTGTCGCAGCCGTGCTCAACCTGAGGAAGTCTCGACGATCGATGGTGCTTTCCATGGCGTCATCTCCGTTGTCATAACATACGAACCGTCCGGGCTAATCACGCTGTTGCCCCTCGCGGGTGGGAACCTCCCACTCTTGGCGCCGTAAAACTTCTCCGGCAGCGGCGGCGCGAAATACTTCTTTTTGTGGCTTTTGATTTTCGCAGTCACGCGGAGCTCCGCGTACTCGGTATTGCCCGCGGCATACGAGAAGTTGAAAGCCGGGACGGTGATAAAGCCGTGGTGCTCGACTCCGTCTTTCCTGCCGATGATCAAAGACGCGCTGTTGAAGCCGGCGACGTGGATCGGGCCGGCCGGGTTATCATGCAAGTCGCAGCCGGTCTCGGTCATGTGATGGTCGGCCGGGTTCCATGCCCACTGCCACGCGCAATCAGCCTTTCCACGCGGCCGCAGCACCTGGATCGTGCCTTGATCGACTTCCCTGCCGTCGAGGAACCAGACGTACCTGCCGCCACCGAAGAACGAGACCTCGAACCAGTCGACGTGTTTCAGTGAGCCGTCCATCCAGTAGAAGTGCTCCCAACCGTCGGTTTCATACGCCGGGAACCGGACCGTTGTCCACTGGCCCACCGTCTTTTCGAGCAGCGCGGTGCAGTCGGCGGGGCGGATGCGGACCATGCCACCGTCGCGGTCGCGCAGGAACAGCACCGGGTTCGCACCGCGCCAACGTGTGCCCGCCTGCGTCTTGATCTGCACCTCGAGGCACTCGGAATCGGAGAAGGTCCACTTCGCGTTCCGGAACTTCGGGAATACAGAGTAGTGCCCGGTGTGGAAGTCGTGGTTCAGGACCATAAGGTGCTTGCCGACTTCGGCCTGCTCCGGAGCCGAACGGCAGGTGGCACACCCCGGGCCTTGGGAGCCGCACGTCCAGACATCGGGGATTTCCATAAACGCCATTCTAACACTGCTCACGAGCAGTGGCACACCCCGACAGTACCACCCGGCCGGGTCGGGACATCCGAAGTGGTCGTTGCAGGCCGAGCGTTCCCGATTCCCGTGCGTCGGGGTCGCGGACCCGGCCGGCACGGAGACCGGCCGCTACACCATCCCCGGCAGGTCCATCAGAGCGGTGAGGTTGTTCGGCTGCGTGAGTCCCGTAGATGCGAACCACGAATTCGTCGGGTCGATGACCCGACCTACGCACTGCTCAAGAGCAGTGGCACACCCCGACAGTGCCAACCGGCCCGACTCGCTACAATCAAGTCGGCGGCAGGGAGGAATGATGATTGCTGGGGACCGGCGGAGAACGTAGGTGATCGACGCAACCATGATGGTTGGGCCCTTGTTATGCGCAGCCGTGGCGGCGGCGGCGGACGAGCCGTCACAGCCCGGGAGCTGGGCGGAGTGTCTCAGGCAAGAGGCGTCCTGGTACCGCGGCGCGCAGGCGATCCGCATCGCGGACAACGTCGCGGCGCTCCAGCGGTCGAGCGGCGGATGGTCGAAGAACATCGAGAAGCTGCTCGTGACCATGCGCGACGCTGAGGGCCGGGCTGCGGCTGATTCGCCAGGGGCCGTGAGCACTGCCGGCGGTCTGGGCCGCCAGATCTTTGCCCACACCGCGGGCTCTCAGTTCCGCGAACTGTTTGCGCCCTCGTTTCCACTGCTTCCAGACGACGCTACGCAGCCGCCGTCTGATCCACGAGTCAAGCTCGCGCAGGACCGACGGAGTCTCCCAGAAGCCGAAGTAACGCCGCCAGCCACAAAGGTGGCGGGCGAGTTCCTCGACGATCCGTTCCAGGCGCGCGCCGCGGGTCCGCCGCGTGACGTATCGCCGGACGCCGACGCTGCGGTTTTGGTGGTGGTTATGAGGTGCGGAGCTGGTCGAGGAAGCCTTCGAGCTTGCGGGACCGGACGGGGTGCTGAAGCTTGCGGATGGCCTTGGCTTCGACCTGCCGCACGCGTTCGCGGGTGACCTTGAAGATCTTGCCGACCTCTTCCAGCGTGTAGGTGTACCCGTCGCCGATGCCGTAGCGGAGCTTGATGATCTCGCGTTCGCGGTAGGTGAGGGTCTTGAGGACGGCCTCGATGCGGTCTTTGAGCATTTCGCCGGTGGCGGTGGTGACGGGGGATTCCGCTCTGTCGTCCTCGATGAAGTCGCCGAAGTAGGAATCCTCGCTCTCGCCGACGGGGCGGTCGAGGGAGATGGGGTGTCGGCTGATCTTGAGGACGCGTCGGGCTTCGGCGACCGGCATCCCGGCTTCACGGGCGATTTCTTCGATGGTGGCTTCGCGCCCGAGGTCCTGAAGCAGGCGCTTGCTGATGTTGCGCAGCTTGCTCATCGTTTCGATCATGTGCACGGGGATGCGGATCGTGCGGGCGTGGTCGGCGATGGCGCGGGTGATCGCCTGGCGAATCCACCAGGTCGCGTAGGTGCTGAACTTGTAGCCACGGCGATATTCGTACTTGTCCACCGCGCGCATCAAACCCGTGTTGCCTTCCTGAATGATGTCCAGAAAGCTGAGACCGCGGTTGCGGTACTTCTTGGCGATCGAGACCACCAGGCGCAGGTTGCCGCCGGCCAGCCGACGCTTCGCTTCCTCGTACTCGCCGAAGACCTTCTGCGCTTCGTCCACGCGGTAGCGCAGGTCTTCGACGTTCTCCATCACCAGGTCGGTCAGGCCCTGGAACTCCTCCTTCATCGCCTCCGCCTCCTCCGGCGATAGCGACTTGCCGCGCTTGTTGAGGACTTCTTCCAGCGACCCCAGCTTGCCGACCATCGAGTACAACTTCCGCATCAACGGCGTGATGCGGCTGGTCCGCAGCGGAAGCTCTTCCAGCAGCGTGACCGCGCGTCGGCGGCGCTGGTTGATCCGCTCCTGGCACGCCGCGCGCGCCGCTGCCGAGGCGCGGCTCTCGCGCATCAGATTCCAGTCTTTGCGGTTCAGTTCCGCCAGCTTCCGCACGGTGGACAGGTTCGTGGGCAAGCGCTTGATGATCGTCCCTTTTCCCATGCTCTCGTTGGTGGAGATCTTCATCGTGCGGTCGAACGGCATCCGTCCACCCGCCACGGCCTGCATCAGTTCGGCCGCCTGATTCATGCAGAAATCGTTTTCGAGCACCTTGCGGCGGAAGGCCATCCGGGTCAGCTCGATCTTCTTGGCAAGCGCGATTTCCTCTTCGCGGGTCAGCAGCGGGATCTCGCCCATCTGCGTGAGGTACATGCGGACCGGATCGTCGATTCGGCGGGCCGTCGCCTCCGCCAGGTCGAGTTCGGTCACCTCGTCGAGGCTCTCGCCGGCTTCCAGCCCGCCAGCGCTGCGCTTGCGGTCAGTCTCGCGCAGCTTGTCGGCCTCGATCTCGTCGATCATCTGGATGTCGTTCTGATCGATCCGGTTCAGCACGCTTTCGAGCTTCTCAGGCGAGATGGCTTCGTCGGGAAGGGCCTCGTTCAGTTCTTCCCACGTCAGGTAGCCCCGCCCCTTGCCTTGCTCGATCAGCTCGTTCACGCACTGTTCGATCGGGTCGATATCAACGGGTGTCTTGACAACTGACATTCACGTTCTCCCTCTCGTCGAGGAATCACTCAACGCCGCGTGTTCATCCCTGACAGGGACGTCGCCTCTTACCGCCGTCCAGTTCGGCGCCTCCTGCGTTTCCCGGTTTCCGACACTCGTGCAACGCCACGGTCGCGCCGTCCGAGTGACGCACTTGCCAACGCGGCGTGTCGCAGTCCTTACTCCGCGCACAATATGGGCGGCTTGGCGTCCCGCCCACGCTGGCGCTTTGCGATCGCCAGCAGTGCTTCGTAGTCGGCCGCACCTTCTTCAGCGCTCTTCTCACGAAGGTTCGCCCTTAGGGTCGCCTGCCGCACGGCCTCCAGCTCTGCGAGCACGCGATCGCTCACGGTGCGGCAGGCTGCGGGACTAACGGGTCGGGAAGCGACCCGCTCGGTCGCGCGGCTGACCAGTTCACAAAGTGCGCTGTCGTGGCAACTCTGGATCACGTCGGATCTTATGAACGATCCACGTTCTTCGGCCATGCCTTGCAGGATTTCGTACAAGCGTTTCCAGGCGTCGCAAGGGCGAACTCCGGCAGCCAGCCCTTCTTTCAGCTCCTCGAAATACTCTGGGGCCGACAACGCCAGGCCGAACAGTTCCTCGATGGCGGACACCAGCCCGACCGGCAAACCGCGTATCGAGCCGTCGTACGCCGACTGCACAGATGTGGTCGACGTTTGTGGTGTCGGCTCGCGTGCCGCGGCGGCCTTGGCCTTGGCCAGGAGCTCGTAAGCGGTTCCGGCGGGCAGCGACAACAACTCACCCAGCCGGCCAACCAACAGCCCCTGCTCGAGCGGGTCGATCCCCCCTGCCAGAGTCACCCGGGCGACGAATCGCAGGAACGCCTCCACCGCATCCCGCTGCCCTTGCTGCCCACCCTCGCTGTAGGCTTGCACCGTCCTGTTCCAGTTGAATTCTAGCGCGCCTATAGCCGATTGCAACAAGGACTTAAACGCCCCGACGCCCTGTCCAATAACAAAGTCGGCGGGGTCTTGCCCGTCCGGCATAACCGCGACCAGCACCTCGACACGGTGGCGTAACGCGGTCTCCACGGCCCGGTCGGCCGCCCGGAGCCCGGCTTGGTCGCTGTCGAAGCACATGACGATACGGCCCGATAATGAAGAAAGCAGCTTCACGTGGGCGTCGCTGAGCGCCGTCCCCAAAGTCGCGACCACGTTCGCGACGCCCGCTTGGCTCAACAGCACCGCGTCGGTATACCCCTCGACCACGACCGCTTCGCGCGCCGCAACGATCGCTGGCCGGGCAGCATCAAAGCCGTAGAGAACCCGCGACTTGCTGAACAGCGGCGTTTCGGGCGAGTTAAGGTATTTTGCCGGATCGTCGCCCAGGGCTCGTCCGCCGAATGCGACACACCGTCCCAACGTGTCGCAGATCGGAAAGATCAGGCGATGACGGAATCGGTCGTACGCCTTCCCTTGTTCGTTGGTCGTGATGAGGCCGGCCTGTTGCAGCACATCCCGGGAGATTCCCGCCCGCGCGGCGTGCGACAGCAGGTCATCCCACGCGTCGGCAGCGTATCCGAGCCCGAAGCGGTCAATTGTAGCCTCAGTCATTCCGCGGCTGCGGGCGTACGCTGCCGCACGCTCGCCCTTGGCCGTCTCGCGCAGGTTGCGTTGAAAGTGTGACCGCGCCCAAACTAACGCTTGGCGAATCCGCTCGCGCGCCGCGGCCGACCGATCGTCGGCGCTTGCGCCCCGCAATTCGATTCCCGCGCGCCGGGCGAGGATTCCGAGCGCCTCCCTGAACTCCACTCGCTGCAGCCGCTGCACGAACTTGATTACGTCCCCGCCCGCGCCGCACGACCAGCATTTGAAAATCTGCTTCTGCGGACTGACCGACAACGATGGTCGGTGATCGTCGTGAAAGGGGCACAGGCCGACGTATTCCCGACCTTTCCGGGTCAGGGATACACGCTCCCCGACCACATCAACGATGTCGACGGACTCTAAGACCTTTTCTTTCAACGAGTTATGCATTCATTGGCGGTCGGATGGGCACACAAAAAAACGGCCAAAATCCAGGCCTCCTGGCCGTTTCCTAAGGCGTATATCCGCTCAGTGTTTACATTAAATATACCCCCAGTTTACCGGGCAGGCAAATATTCGCGGACTTTTCCCGGCCCATTGACACGTTATTAACTGGCTGTCAACTCGTCGGTTACCGCGCTTCCAACGCTGCGACCCCCAGGTGCCAAGCCCACGCTCGCAACGAATCCGCTTGCTGTCGCCGAGGCTTTCGGGCACGATGAGGACGCGTGTGGGGCCGGAGTCGCGGCACGTTGGCGGGCAATCAGCCGGCGACGTCCCAGTGCTGCACGCTTCGGATGGAGGCTGAGGTGTCGTTACTCGAACAACTCACGAAAGCGCTCATCGACGGCGATGAACAAGCCACCTCGAAGCTGGTCGAGCGGGCGCTCTCGGAAGGGCTGGCGGCGAAGCAGATTCTGGAAGAGGGCTTGCTGGCGGGCATGGCAGAGGTCGGGCGCCGGTTTCGCGACGGGGAGTACTTCGTCCCCGAGGTGTTGATTGCCGCCGAAGCAATGAAAGCCGGCACGGAACTCCTCAGGCCGCACCTGGCGCGTGAGGGTGTGACGGCGGCGGCGACCGCGGCCATCGGGACCGTTAAGGGCGACCTGCACGACATCGGCAAGAACTTGGTCGCAACGATGTTGGGAGGGGCCGGATTCGAGGTGGTCGACCTGGGCGTGGACGTGCCGGCCGAGAAGTTCGTCGAAATCTGCCGCGAGCGGCCGGTGCACATGGTCGGGCTGAGCGCGCTGTTGACAACGACCATGCCGATGATGGCGGAGATCGTCAACGAATTGCGCGACAAGCTCGATTCGCCGCCGGTGATCCTGATCGGCGGGGCGCCCGTAACGGAGGCGTACGCGCAGGAGATCGGTGCCGACGGTTATGGGCGCGACGCCGCTACGGGGGCGGAACTGGCCAAGGAGCTTTGCTTCAAGAAGGCGTCGTGACCTCGGGTGTCAGCGCCATCCAGCGCCGGCCGCCGACGGGTGTTCTCACGCTAAGGGAATCGGAGCATCCGGCGGGACTCCTCGACCGCTACGAAACCGAGAAAAGGTGTCATTCCGAAGCCGCGCAGCGGCTGAGGAATCCGGCCGCGACTGCTCAACGAAGCCGGATTCCTCGTGGCTTCGCTCCTCGGAATGACACAAAGCGGTGCTCACAGAGCGACGCGACATCCTGATTGTTTCCGGGCGCCAGAAAGCGGCGTGACGACTTCGCCTGGAATGACGAGGTACCACCACCTGCGTCTGTGCGGCCCCTGAAGAGCGCAGCGCATGCCGGCTCGCCCCATATCCCGTTTGTGCGTCTTCTGCGGCTCGAACCGCGGAGCACAACCCAAGTTCGAAGCGGCGGCACGCGACCTCGGAGCGACCCTCGCGAACGAAAGCATCGCGCTGGTCTACGGGGGCGGGCGCGTCGGGCTCATGGGCGTGCTCGCCGATGCCGCGCTGGAGAGCGGCGGCGACGTCATCGGCGTGATACCGCACGCGCTGGATGAGGTCGAGCTGGCACACGACGGCCTGACCGAAATGCACGTCGTCGATTCGATGCACGAGCGCAAAGCCCTGATGGCCGACCTCTCGGACGGGTTTGTCGCGCTGCCCGGCGGACTGGGCACGTTCGAAGAGTTCTTCGAGGTCGTGACCTGGGCGCAGCTCGGCATCCACGCCAAACCCTGCGGCGTGTTGAACGTCGCCGGCTATTTCGACAAGCTGGTCGCGCTGCTCGATCACGCCGTCGAGGAGCGATTCATCAAGCCGCAGCATCGCGACCTGATTATGGTCGAAGACGACCATCGGCGACTGCTCGACCGGATGCGCAGCTACCGCCCGCCGGTGACGGAAAGGTGGGTTCGCCGCGAGCAACTCTAACGCCAACCCCGCTCGCGACGTGCGCGATGCGCCATGTAGGTCGAGTGACCCGGCCTCCGTTGCTGCATAGCTCATCCGGAACCACTTTCCACTTTCGCTTGCAGTTGATCAATCCTCTTCGGGCAGCAATGAATCGATCTTGGTAATCAAATCAGGAATGTCCCGCTCGACGGTCTTCCAGACTTCATCGAGGTCCACCTCATCGTAGGCGTGAATGAGCTTGTCGCGCATTCCGGCGATCAGCGCCCAGGGGATCTCCCCGTGACCGGAACGAAAGTCCGCCGACAGGCGTTTGACGGCTTCGCCGAGCAGCAGCAGTTGATGGACGACCGCGGACTGTGTCTTCCTGTCTCTCAGGAATGCGTCCTGGTCCATCCCGTTCACGAAGTCGCTGGCCAGGCGCGCTGCCCGAGCGATGTCCAACAGTGTGGTCTGATCACGCGACATACAGGCTCCGGGTATTGCTCAGAATCTCGCGGCGGCGCAGGGGGTTGCTGCTGCGCTCGATGGCCCGCCGGCTTACCAGATCGACGGGGCGCCCAAGTAGCGCGGCTAGTTCCTGCTGCATCTGGACGTGATCGAGCAAGCTCCAGTCGGCGTCGGGTGCGAACGTAACCAGCAGATCCACATCGCTATCCGGGCCGAGATCGTCGCGTAGGGCCGAGCCGAAAAGAGCCAACTCGGTTACCTTCCGTCGCCGACAGAACTCGGCGATCAGCTCCGCGTCTACTGTTAGCCTTGCCATTAGGGACCTATTGTAATCGCACTGCCGGATTTGGGGGCGCGCGACGCGGGGAAAACCGGTACAGATGCTCCGCCGCAGGTGCTTCATCCCAGCGACAGCAACGGTGGGGTATTCAATCCATTGGCTGACAGAGATCCCGCACCCTTTCTGGGAAAGGGACGGGGCGGACCAAGCTTCGGGCGACTGCGTTCGGCTGAAATGACGTCAGCCGCTCGCTGGGCTAGTGCGAAACCACTTTCCGTCTGCGGGTGCCGAATTCCGGCGCTTCTTTGATGCACGTGCCCAGGATGGCGAGCGAACGCAAGAAGGCGCGCCAGCCGACGCGGTTCAGTTCGGCGGGCGCGGTGCCGACGTTGGGGTAGCCGACCTCGTTGGGCTGGACGCTTTCCCAGTTCTGGAAGAGCCGGCCCCAGTCGCTGCTGAGGACTTCGGCCATCATCGTGCGGGCCCGCAACGGGTACCAGAAGCTGTCGTGATACAGCACGCTGGCGATGTACGACCACGGCGCCAGCCAGGTCTTCAGCGACCACTCAATCGGCTTTTTGAGCTTGCCCCAATAGATCTGATGCTGCATGCGGCTCGCGAAAGTCATCTCCTTGTACGGCCCGACGAAGTGCCAGTTCTCCGCCGCGGCGGTTCTATCGCCGACGATCTCGATCTCACGTGGGTCGCCACAGCCCAGGCCCAAATCGTGCGCCAGCTTGATGTACCTGATGCCGAGCGGGTCGAAGCCCATCAGCTTGGCGGCCACCGCGTCGATCGCGACTTGGTCGGCGCTCGCCAGGATCACGTTCTTCACGTATGGGACCATGCACCGCGGGCCGGGCCCGTCGCCGGCGAACGTGCCGTCCATCACGGCGAACACGCCGCGGTGGATCTTCTTCTGGATCATCAGCAGGTCGACGAGTGTTTCGTGGATGACCGGGTGCGTCCAGTGCCGCCGCTCATTGAGCAGCCCCCCGAACGCGTTTTTCAGCGCTCCGGTGGTGGTCGTAAAGATGTGCGTCTTGATAGTTGGCAGGTGGATGACGTTTTCGCCCAGGAAGCGACGCGGGATCATGAACCCGTTGGGGTAGACCTCATCGAGGCAGAGGAATTTCTTGGTGAGATCGCCGACGGCGTCCTTAATGCTGATCCACTCTTCACCTTCGTAGAGGTGGACATTTCGCAGGCCGTGGGCCTTTATGACGTTGACCTGCTTGTTCTCGCGCTCGCCAAGGCGGGCGTCGATCACCACGGTGCGGTTGTGGCAGGCGTGGATCAGGTTCGGGTCATAGCCGTCGGCCTTCATGGTGCCGATGACGCCTTCGAGCTGCCAGGGGGTCGTCGAGCTACCCGGGAAGAAGAAATGCCAGGAAATGTTGATCTTGAGCGCCGTATCAGCGTCCTTGCCGATCACGTCCTGATAGCCGGCGAGGTTCAGCAGCTCGTGATAGTCTTCAAGCACCGTGGCCGGCGAGGTTCGCAGCAGGGCGACTTTGGATTTCGGCATAAACGCTGCTCCGAAGTTGACCGGGTCATGGTAGTTGGGGCATGCAGGCCACACAACCTGGCGTCGAGGCGACCCGTGTTTGCGTATGCGTCCACGGCTAGGCGCGGTCCGACACGCCGAGGGATCACAGCCCGGCAACGATTCTAGCGCTAACTGCCCGTTGAAAAAGGGGGCTGGCTCCGAGCCGTCGGCCGAAACCCTCGGCAAATAAAGGTGTCTGGGAGGCGCCTGTCCCCTTTTTCAACGGACTCCGAATGATCGTCGATCAACTGCTTCGAACGGCTTGTATGAACGTTCCGCTCGTGTGCAGGTCCTGATCGCTCAGGGCGCGAAATGGCTTGGCCAGCTCGCTGCGATGGATTCCCGGCGGTCCCTTTACGGGCACCTCGCACACGATCTTAAAACCGTGCTCCTGCAACAGCCGGATGTGTGTGGAGCGCGGCTGACGGTTCAGCAGGAACGGACGGGAGCCGCGAATGAGCTTCCAGGTCGCGTCGGAATAAGCCCAGTGTCCGTTCCACTGCTCCGCCTGACCGTGACAGCGAAAGTCGATCGTGTGAGACATGAAACCGTCCGGCCGGAGCCACGCATGCAGGGCAGCGTAGGTGCGCGGGAGGTCGTCCACGTGTTCCAGCACCGCTTGGGAATAGACCATATCGACCGTGCGGGGCCGGATCACCGCTGCATCGTCCCAGGGAACGAAATAGCGGATTTCGGCGTTTGCGGTCCGCTCCGCGCCGGGGTTGGCGACTGCGTTCCGAACCGCCCGGATACGATCCTTGTGCAACGCTGTCGTCAGACGCCCTTTATTCGCAACGTCGTGCGGAAACTGGTATGAGTCCAGCATGGGCCGAGTGCGCGGGAATTCCTCGGCGTCGGGAATGGGAGCGCGGGCCGCAAACAGTTCGACGAGCTCGTCGAAGATCTTCAGATTGCGTCCCGTGCGCGCGTATTCGACGACGTCCAGTGCGTAGTACTTCTCGGCGCCGGTCAGCAACGCCGCCAGGCCGATCCCGATCGTATCGCCCGGCCCGAGCTCCGCGATGACTTTCGGGTCCGTATTCAGGCGGTTGCTGGCGGCCATCCTTAAGTGCCGCAGCCAGACCGAGTAGCAGTACCGCGCTGAGCTCGTTCCACCGGTGCCGCCGGATTCCGTCCGATACATCCCTGGAACGTGGGTGCGTAACCCGCCGAGTATGCGCCGCGCTGTTTTGAGATTCATCGCACACGATCCCGGAGGAGCTCGCCCAGGTCATTCCGTGTTCGCAGCGTGCCGGGCCCATCCAGCTTCCCTTACGTATCGGTGGTGCATGAAGGCCGACCTTAGGTTGGTGCGGGAGTCGCCGGAAGATGCCGCGAAGTCCGGTTGCTGGCGTGGCTTGGTCGAACCCGGCATCAGGCGCCCGAAGAGCTACCCGACGGCGCGCGGGGCCCGGAGATCCCGCCACGCAACGCCGCCGAGTCGCAAGGGACGCTTGCCTCAACGCCGGTAGGTGTGATACCGGCGCACCTCAGGCGGCGCGGCTCGCCGAACCACCACGACGCGCCGCGGACGATACTGGTGCGAGCGGGTCGTAGCATGCACCTGGCCAAAGCGGTCGGTCTTGCCCGCAGCGAACGCGGAGGCGGCGTTGCCATGCCACCCCGTGCTCACGCGTCCGCCCGCGGTCGCCGAACGGTGCCGCGGCCC